>NZ_CP135014.1:0-2500 GCF_039386055.1 Buchnera aphidicola (Greenidea ficicola) | reverse complement strand
TTATTGCAGGTTTTATTTTAATAATAAAATTTATTCCAGATATTTTAAAATTTCTTTTTAAAATAGATTTATTTAAATTTTTAAATTTTCTTTTTTTATGCCAAATATATTTCGGTAATGAATCATATAATTCAATTGTGTTAGAATAATTTTTATCAATATTAAATAATTTTTTTATTTTTAAAATACATATTTTTTTTTTCATTATAAATTCTTTAAAAATTAAATTATAAAATTTAATATTTTATAGCCCATTTTATTGTTTTATTTAATAATTTTTCACCTTCTGTAGTTAATATAGATTCAGGATGAAATTGAAAACCACATATTCTATCTAAATTATTTCTTACAGACATAACTATTTTTTTAGAAGTTATTGCATTAATTATTAATGAAGAAGGTATTTTTTTAGTAATGAATGAATGATATCTTCCTACAGAAATTGGATTTTTAATATTTTTAAACATTTCTTTATTATCATGTGTAATAAATGATGTTTTTCCATGTATAATTTTTTTTGCAAAAATAATTTTTCCTCCATACATTTCTACAATTGCTTGATGACCTAAGCATATTCCAATCATTGGAATTTTTCCTTTAAATAATGATAATAATTTTGGCATACAACCAGCTTTACTAGGTATTCCAGGTCCTGGAGAAAACATTAAAATTGGACAAAACATATTAGTTAATTTTTTAATAATTATATTTAAAGATATATTATTTCTATAAATAAAAACATTATGATTATAATTTCTTAATTGTTCAACAAGATTATATGTAAAAGAATCAAAATTATCTATAAGTAATATATTTGCCATAAAATTACCTTTTAATTAAATTTGCTTGAATAATTGATTGAATTACAGCTTTTGCTTTATTTTTACTTTCTTTAATTTCTTCTTTTGGTATAGAATCTAATACTATTCCTGCTCCTGCTTGTATATAAGCTTTATATTTTTCTATATAAGCTGATCTTATAATAATGCACATATCTAAATTACCAAAAGAATTAAAATAACCTATTGAACCTCCATAACTATATCTTTTATTTTTTTCTATTTTAGAAATAATTTGCATTGCTCTAATTTTTGGAGCTCCACTTAATGTTCCCATATTCATACATGCAAAATATGCATGAAAAATATCTAAGTGAAAACATAATTTTCCAACAACCTTAGAAACTAAATGCATTACATGAGAATATTTATCTACTTTAGTTAAATATGATACATATCTAGTTCCAGGAATACAAATTTTTGCTAAATCATTTCTTGCTAAATCAACTAACATAATATGTTCAGATAATTCTTTTTTATTAGTTCTCATTTCTAATTCTATACGATTATCTAAATCTTTATTAATTTTACCATTTTTATTTTTCCCTCTTGGTCTAGTTCCTGCAATAGGATGTATTTCAATATTTCTATTTTTTACATTATATTTTAAAGAACTTTCTGGAGAAGCTCCAAATAAACTAAATTTTATATCTTGCATAAAAAACATATAAGGACTTGGATTACTTATTTTTAAATATTGATAAGCATATAATGAAGAAATACATTTTAATTTAAAAATTCTTGAAATAACTATTTGAAAAATTTCACCTTTTTTAATTTTTTTTTTTGCTTTTAAAATCATTTTATTAAATTTTTTATTATTTTTATTACAAATATATTTTTTTTTTATATTTATTTTTATTTTTTTTTTATATTTATTTTTTTTTATTTTTTTATATTTATTTTTATTTTTTATTATTTTTTTTAAATTATTAATAATTTTTTTTGTTTTTAATTTTAATATATTTTTTTCTTTTTTATTTTTTGAAAAATAACTAGTTTGTAAAATACATTTTTTTTTTTTATGATTAAAAATTAATAAATTTTCTGATAAATAAAAACAAAAATCTGGACATTGTTTTGATAATAAAAATGGTTTAAATTTTTTTATAAATTCAAAATTTGAAATTAAATTATAAGAAAATAAACCNCCAAAAAAACATGGTATTTTATTATTTTTTGTTAATTTCATTAAAAATCTTAAAATATCTAAAACAGAAATTAATTTTAATTTTTTATCTTCATTATATTTTAAATAAAATATTATAGGAAAAATAATTTTTATTCCATTTAATAAATATATATTTTTTATATTTTTTTTAAATTTTTTTTTTAATTTTTTTTTTAATAATTTAATTATATTATTACCATTTTTAGTTAATGATATTATATATACAATATTTTTATTTGCTGTAATTCTTAAAGCNCTATTAATAATCATCATACTTTCTAAATTAAATTTTTTTTTAACTTCAGCAGATTCTAAAAGTAAAGTATATGGTTTTAAAAAACATANTTTTTTAAAAATTATAGTTGGATCATAATAATAATATGTTTTTTTTTTTTTTATTTTTATATTATACAAATTTTTTTCCTTTTTAATTTATAATTAATAAAATATAAATATATATACATATATATACATATATATACATATATAT
>NZ_CP135013.1 GCF_039386055.1 Buchnera aphidicola (Greenidea ficicola) | reverse complement strand
ACACATGGAGCTTTTGGATCTTTAGCTTTTGGAATTGGAACTTCAGAAGTAGAACATGTATTAGCTACTCAAACATTAAAACAAAAACGTTATAAAACTATGAAAATAAAAATTTCTGGAAAAATAAATAAATTTATTACTGCGAAAGATATAATTTTATATATAATTGGAAAATTTGGAACTTCTTTAGGAAATGGTTATGTAGTTGAATTTTGTGGAAAAGTAATTAAAAAATTAAGTATGGAAAGCAGAATGACATTATGTAATATGGCTATTGAAATGGGGGCAAAATCTGGAATTATAGCTCCAGATAAAATTACATATAATTATTTAAAAAATAAACCATTTTCTCCAAAAAAAAAAAATTGGAAAAAAGCAATAAAATATTGGAATACATTAAAATCTGAAAAAAATTCTATATTTGATAAAAATATAAATATTAATATATCTAATTTAAAACCTCAAATTACTTGGGGTACTAATCCTGGTCAAGTAATTAGTATTAATAAAAAAACTCCAAAATTAAAATTTTTTATTAATAAAATGGAAAAAAAAATAGCTAAAAAAGCATACCAATATATGAATATTCAACCAAATACTTATTTAAAGAAAATTATTATTGATAAAGTTTTTATTGGATCTTGTACAAATTCAAGAATTGAAGATTTAAGATTAGCTGCAAAAATTGTTAAAAATAATTACATTTCTAAAAAAATTCAAGCTATTGTTGTTCCAGGTTCTAATTTAGTTAAAAAATTAGCAGAAAAAGAAGGTTTAGATAAAATTTTTATAAAAGCTGGTTTTGAATGGCGTTATCCAGGTTGTTCTATGTGTTTAGCTATGAATAATGATCGATTAAAACCTAAAGAACGATGTGCTTCTACAAGTAATAGAAATTTTGAGGGTAGACAAGGAAGATTAGGAAGAACGCATTTAGTTAGTCCAGCAATGGCTGCAGCAGCAGCAATATTTGGATATTTTGTAGATATAACAAAAAAAATATAATTTTATTATAGAGAATATTAAAATGGAAAAATTTATTAAACATCTTGGAATTGTTACACCTTTAAATATATCAAATGTTGATACTGATATTATTATACCAAAACAATTTTTAAAAAAAATAAATAAAAATGGTTTTGGAAAATATTTATTTTATGATTGGAGATATATTAATAATGATATTAAAAATATTAATAAAAAATTTATTTTAAATAAAAAAAAATATTTATATAGTAGTATTTTATTAACTAAAGAAAATTTTGGATGTGGTTCTTCAAGAGAACATGCTGTTTGGGCATTAAAAGATTATGGTTATAAAATAATAATTAGTTCTAGTTTTTCAGATATATTTTATAATAATAGTTTAAATAATTTTTTATTACCTATAATTTTAAAAAAAAAAATAATAGATTTATTATTTTTTTATTTTAAAATAAAAAATCATACAATATGTTTTATAGATTTAATAAATAATTCAATAATTGTTAAAAATAAAATTTTTTATTTTAAAATTAAAAAATTTTATAAAATTTGTTTAATGAAAGGATTGGATAATATTGATATGACTATGAAATATATAAATTATATAAAAAAATATGAAAAAAATATACCAAAATTTTTATTATATTAAATTTTTTTTATTATTTAATATTAATTAAAAATTTATTTCAAATAAATTAAAAAGAGAAATTATGAGTAAAAAAATAATCATATTTGATACAACATTAAGAGATGGAGAGCAATCTTTACAAAAAAGTTTAAATGTAAAAAAAAAAATAAAAATTGCTTATGCTTTAGAAAAATTAGGAGTAGATATTATGGAAGTAGGTTTTCCTATTTCTTCTCCTGGAGATTTTAAATCTGTTCAAGAGATTTCTCGTGTTATAAAAGATAGTTGTATTTGTAGTTTAGCAAGATGTATAAAAAAAGATATTGATGTGGCAGCTAAATCTATGTATTATTCTAAAAGATTTAGAATACATATTTTTTTAGGGACATCAGATTTACATATAAAATATAAATTAAGAAAAAATTTTTTTGAAATTATTGAAATGGCTGTATCTTCTGTAAAATATGCGTTAAAATTTACTGATGATGTTGAATTTTCTTGTGAAGATGCAGGTAGAACTTCATTAGATAATTTATGTAAAATAATAGAAAAAGTAATTCATGCAGGGGCAAAAACAATTAATATACCTGATACAGTAGGTTATACTTTACCAAATGAATTTAGTAATATTATTCAATATATTAAATTAAAAGTTCCAAATATTCATAAGGCTATTATTTCTGTACATTGTCATAATGATTTAGGATTAGCATTAGGAAATTCAATTTCTGCAATTCAATCAGGAGCAAGGCAAATAGAAGGAACAATAAATGGGATTGGGGAAAGAGCAGGAAATACTGCTTTAGAAGAATTAATTTTAGCAATTAAAATAAAAAAAAATATATTAAATGTTTATACAGATATTAAATATAAAAGAATTTATAAAACAAGTAAAATAGTAAGCAAATTATGTAATTTATCTATTTCTTTATATAAACCAATTGTCGGTTTAAATGCTTTTTCTCATTCTTCTGGTATACATCAAGATGGAATTTTAAAAAATAGAGAAAATTATGAAATTATTAATCCAAAATTTATAGGATTAAAAAAAAAAAAATTAAATTTAACTTCTAGATCGGGAAGATCTGCTGTTAAAAATAGAATGAATACTATGGGTTATTCAAATTTAGATTATGATATAGAAAAATTATATTCTAATTTTATAAAATTAGCAGATAAAAAAGGACAAATTTTTGATTATGAATTAGAACATTTATCTTTTATAAAAAAAAAAAAGTATAAAAAATATAAGAAATATTTTAAATTAAAAAATTTTAATTTTAATTTAAATATTTCTGGAGTTTCTGTTGTTTCAATTGAGTTATTTTGTGGAAAAATAATAAAAAAAAATATATCAACAAATGAAAATGGTTTAATTTATACTATTTTTAAATCAATAAAAAAAATAGTTAAATTTTCTATTTTTTTAAAAAAATTTAAATTAATTTTAAATAAAAAAATAATAAAATCATTAATAATTGTAAAATATAAAAAACATTATTTTAATAATTACAATAAAGATAATAATATTATTAAATCTGTAATAAAATCTATCATTAATGTATTAAATGATATTTGGATATATAAAAAAGTTCTTATAAAATTAAATAAAAATATTTAAATTTAATAAGAAATATTAAATTTTATTTTTTTTTAAAATAATAAATTATTTTATATTGAAGATATTTTCTAAAAACACAATTTTAATTATTAATATTTGGCGGGCTAACATATTATAATTTATTTTATGTGTTTAATTTCTTCATTTTATTACTTTTCTTAAACCGCCTAAAGTTCAGGTATTTGTGTTTAGAATAAAATATGTAAATAATAAAAACCCAATTTTTGTAAAATCAATAAAAGATAAAAAAAGACCATCTTTTATTCGTTATGCTATGAAATGTGCTAAAAAAATTGATGTAGCTAGAAGTGAATTAAATTATACTATTCAACCAATACATCCTATTACAGGAAATATTATTCCTAGAATGAGAAGATTAAATGAACATCGAGCTCGTGCAATGAGAGCGATGGTTCAAGCAATGTTACATCATTTTAATATTGCTTCTAAATTAGTTATGGCTTCAATTGAACAATTATCTGATTCTTGTGGTNTATCTACTATTTCTAAATCTGGAAATAAATCTATAACTAGAGCTTCTCGTTTAATTACAAAATTTATGGAACCTATGGGTTTTGTAACATGTATTAAAATATGGGATTCTAATTTAGGTACTTATATACCTAAAATGATAACTTTAACTCCTTTATTTTTTATGTTATTTGGAATTTCAAAAAAATATTTAGAAAAAGAAAGAAAAAAGCAATTAAAATGGATTAATAAAAATTTAATTAATAAAAAATGTCCAATAGTTACTTTAAAAAAAATAAGAAAAAATGCTAAAAAACAACATATTAAAAGATCTTTAAAATATAGAAGATATAAATTTTTTATTAAAAATAAAAAAAAAAAAGCATTGTATATATCAAATCTTAAAGAAAAAGACGCTCGTTTTTATATATTAAACAATATTGTTAAAAAATATACAAATAAACAACTTTATCATATGGGACATGTTAAATTAAGAAAAAAAGTAAACATAGAATATTATTCATTAAGAAGATTTTTTTATCAATATCCTCCTTAAATAATTTAATTTTTTTTTAAATTAAAAGCCCCTTTAAAATTATTGATGCTTAGGCGGGCTAACATAATTTTAAAGAGGTAATAAATTAATATTTTTATATTATAACATAATAATATATTTATAATAAAAAGTCAATTTATTTTTTTTTATTTTTTTTTTTTTTAAATTTTTTTTTTTAAAATTAATATACTTTATTTTAATTCTAAAATCAATTTTTTTTTTAAAACATATTAAATTTAAAATATTATTTAAATGCATCAGGAAATTATTTTATATGATTATATTTAATAAATATATGCAAAATAAAAATATAAAAAAATAAAAAAATAAAAAAAATATAAAAGATAAAAAAGATAAAAAAGATAAAAAAGATAAAAAAAGATAAAAATATAAAAATATAAAAATATTATTTACATTAATTAAAAAAAAAGATAAAATAATAAATCAACTTAAAAAAAATATTAAAAAAACTATTAAAATGATTAAAAGAAAATATGTATATAATTACAACCCTAAATTTTCATTTCCAATACATATTAAAAAATGTTCTCCATATATTATAAAAGCAATTACTCATGTAAAAAATATTGATGTTGCAAGAAATATTATGCATAAAATTATTGTTCCATCAGATCCAATAACAGGAACAATAATATCTAGATTTAGAAGATTAAATGAACATAGAGCACGTGCTATGAGAGCAATGGTTCAAGCAATGTTATATTATTTAAATACTAATTCTAAATTAGTAAATGCTTCAATTGAACAATTATCTGATTCTTGTGGTTTATCTACTATTTCTAAATCTGGAAATAAATCTATAACTAGAGCTTCTCGTTTAATTACAAAATTTATGGAACCTATGGGTTTTGTAAAATGTATTAAAAATAATTTTAAATCTATTAAATATCGTTTTAAAAAAAAAATATTTTTAACTCCATTATTTTTTATATTATGTGGTTTAGATAATATTTAATAAAATTTTATTTTTTTTAAAATAATATTAATATTCTATTTTCAATTAAGTTGATATATATGAAAAAAATTAAAATAGCTGTTTTACCTGGTGATGGAATTGGACCAGAAGTAATGAAAGAAACATATAAAATTATTGAAGTTATTAATAATAAATTTAAAATAAATATTGAAACTAATGAATATGATGTAGGTGGAATAGCTATAGATAATTATGGAACTCCTTTACCAAAAAACACTTTAAAAGGTTGTGAAAATTCTGATTCTATTTTATTTGGATCTGTAGGGGGTGAAAAATGGAAAAATTTACCATTTAAACAACAACCAGAAACAGGATCATTATTAAAATTAAGAAAATATTTTAATTTATTTGCTAATATAAGACCTGCTATATTATATAAAGGATTAGAAAATTTATCTCCATTAAAAAATAATATCATAAAAAATGGATTTGATATTATTTGTGTAAGAGAATTAACAGGTGGTTTATATTATGGAAAACCTAAAAAAAAAAAATTTAATGTAATTAATAAATATGCTTATGATACAAAAATATATTATCAAAAAGAAATTGAAAGAATTTCTATTATTGCTTTTGAATTAGCATTAAAAAGAAATAAAAAAGTTACTTCAATTGATAAATCAAATGTATTAAATAGTTCATTATTATGGAAAAATACAGTTAATGCTATATCAAAAAAATATCCCAAAGTTCAATTAAATCATTTATATATAGATAATGCTGTTATGCAAATAATTAACAACCCAAAACAATTTGATGTAATTTTATGTTCTAATTTATTTGGAGATATTATTTCTGATAGTTGTGCTATGATTTCCGGATCTATAGGAATGTTGCCTTCAGCAAGTATTAATAATAATAATTTTGGATTATATGAACCTAGTGGAGGAAGTGCTCCGGAATTAACAGGAAAAAATATGGCTAATCCAATAGCTCAAATTTTATCTTTATCATTATTGTTGAGATATAGTTTTAAATTAAATTATATTGCAAATAATATAGAAAAAGCTATAAAAAAAACTTTATATCAAGGTTATAGAACTTTTGATTTAATAAAAAATTCTAATAATTATATTTATACGAATCAAATTGGTGATATTATTGCAAATTTTTTATATAAAGGAGAAAATAATGAATAATACTTTATATGAAAAATTATATAATACACATATTGTTTATGAAAATAAAAAAGAAACACCGATTATTTATATTGATTTACATTTAATACATGAAGTAACATCTCCTCAAGCATTTAATGAAATAAGAAATAAAAATAGAAAAATAAGACAACCAAATAAAACTTTTGCAACAATGGATCATAATGTATCTACTATTACTAAAGATATTAACTATTCTGGAAAAATGGCTAAAAAACAAATGCAAATTTTAATTAAAAATTGTAAAGATTTTAATATTAATTTGTATGATATAAATCACCCTAATCAAGGAATAGTTCATGTTATTGGTCCTGAACAAGGATTGACTTTACCAGGAATGACAATTGTTTGTGGAGATTCACATACTTCT
>NZ_CP135012.1:300000-395344 GCF_039386055.1 Buchnera aphidicola (Greenidea ficicola) | reverse complement strand
TTTAAAATCCTTTTAATAATATATAATATATAATATATATAAAATATAAGATATAAAATATAAGATATAAGATATAAGATATAATATATAATATATAATATATAATATATAATATATAATATATAATATATAATATATAATATATAATATATAATATATAATATATATAAGATATAAAATATAAGATATAAGATATAAGATATAAGATATAAGATATAAGATATAAGATATANGNNATAANATATNNAANATATNNAANATATNNNAANATATNNNAANATATNNNAANATATNNNAANATATNNNAATATATNNNAATATATNANANANAATATATNANANANAATATATNANANANAATATATNANANANAATATATAANANATNATATANANAANATATNAAAATATANNATANNANATATAAGATATAAGATATAAGATATAAGATATAAGATATAAGATATAAGATATAAGATATAAGATATAAGATATAAGATATAAGATATAAGATATAAGATATAAAATATAAGATATAAGATATAAGATATAAGATATAANATATAAGATATAAGATATAAGATATAANATATAAGATATAAGATATAAAATATAAAAAATAAATATTATATTATAATATATTATATTATAGAATATTATAATATATTATATTATAGAATATTATAGAATATTATAGAATATTATAATATATTATAATATATTATATTATAATATATATTATATTATAATATATATTATAATATAATATATTATAATATATTATAATATTCTATAATATTCTATAATATTCTATAATATAATATATTATAATATTCTATAATATAATATATTATAATATAATATATATTTTTTATATATTATATCTTATATCTTATATTTTATATCTTATATCTTATATCTTATATTTTATATCTTATATCTTATATCTTATATCTTATATTTTATATCTTATATCTTATATCTTATATCTTATATCTTATATCTTATATCTTATATCTTATATCTTATATCTTATATCTTATATCTTATATCTTATATCTTATATATATTTTTATATATTTTTATATATTTTTATATATTTTTATATATTTTTATATATTTTTATATATTTTTATATATTTTTATATATTTTTATATATTTTTATATATTTTTATATATTTTTATATATTTTTATATATTATTATATATTTTTATATATTATTAAAAGGATTTTAAAATGACTTTTAAAATTTCATTAATTGGAAGAGAAAATGTAGGAAAATCTACTTTATTTAATATTTTAACAAAAAATAAAGATGCATTAACAGATAATACACCAGGATTAACAAGAGATAGAAAATATGGTTATCATATTAATAAAAAAAAAAAAATTATTTTTATTGATACTGCTGGAATAAAAAAAACAAAAAAAATAATTAACATTAAAGCAATAAAAAATACAAAAAAAGCAATTTTAGAATCTAAAATAATTTTTTTTATAGTAAATATTCAAGAAGGTTTAACATGGGAAGATTATGAAATTTCAAACATTTTAAATAAATTTAGAAATAAAACATATTTAATTATAAATAAAGTAGATAATAAAAATTTAAAAAAAAAAAAAATAGAATTTTATAATTTAGGTTTTAAAAATATTTTTTTAATTTCTTCGATTCATAAAAATGGTATAAATATTTTATTAAAAAATATTTATAAAAAAATAAAAAATAAAAAAGAAAAAAAAAAAAAAAATATATATATATCAATTATAGGAAAACCTAATGTAGGTAAATCTACATTAGGAAATAAAATTTTAAAAAAAAAACAATTTATTACTGATAATTCTTCTGGAACTACTAGAGATAGTATATCTATCATTATAAAAAAAAAAAAAATAAAATATTTTTTAACAGATACTGCAGGTATATGCAAAAAAAAAAATATAAAAAATAAAATAACAATGTTATCTATTTTAAAATCTTTTAATACAATAAAAAAAAGTAATATTGTAATATTTTTATTAGATATTAAAAAAAATAGAATATGTAATCAAGATTTTTTTATTGCAAAAAAAATATTAAAATATGGTAATTTTGTTTTAATTGTAATAAATAAATCAGATAAATTTTCTGAAAAATTCAAAAAAAAAATTAAAAAAATTATTTTTAAAAAATTTAAATTCTTTAATTTATCAAAATTATTTTTTATATCTGCTTTATATAATCAAGGTATTGAAAAATTATTAAAAAATATATTCTTTTTTTCAAATATTTTAAATAAAAAATTTTCGTCAAAATTTTTAAATAAAATTTTAAAAAAAGCAATTACTAAACATCAACCACCAATTCATAAAAATATTAGAATAAAACCAAAATATGTTAATTTAATTAATATTAAACCATATACAATTATTATTCATGGAAATAAAATTTCAAAATTACCAATATCTTATAAAAATTATTTAAAATTTTATTTTCAAAAAAAAATGAAATTAAATAATTATATTTTAAAAATATTTTATCGAGAAAATAAAAATCCTTATAAAAATAATTAATTATTAAAATTACATGTATATAAAGGAATTTCTATTTTTAAATTTTTATTTCCAATTTTTGCTTGACATGATAAACGACTATGTTCATTTAACCCCCAAGCTTTTTCTAATAAATCTTCTTCATTTTCATTCATTTTTGATAAAGAATTAAAACCTTGTTTAATAATACAATGACAAGTACTACAAGCACAAGATTTGTTACAATTATGATCAATTAAAATTTTATTTTTTAAAGCAACATCTAATATTGTTTCTCCTGAATTTGCATAACAAATTTTTCCTTTAGGTATTAAAATTTTATGAGGTAAAAATAAAATTTTTAACATATTACTCCTTTAAAATATAATTTTTATCTAAAATATTATTTAATTTATAAATTAATTTTTTTAAAAAAATTAATTTATATAATATATATAGAGATTTTTTATATTTTTTATTTTTTATTGCAATATATATTTTTTTATAATATTTTTTATATAAAATTATTATTTTATATAAAAAAATTTTTTTTTTTTTAAAATTTAATAAAATAATTTCTTCATTATATTTAAATTGTTTTAATAAAAAAAAATATTTTTTTTTTTTTAAAATATTTTTATCATTTATATCAAAACCTTTAATTAATAAAAAATATTTTATTCTTTTTAAAGGATTTTTAAGAATATTATAAATAAAATTTATTTTTTTAGATTTTTTTAAATATATTTTTTTTTTTATTTTTTTTTTAAAAAATAAATCTGGATGAAATTTTCTTTGCAATTTAAAATATTTTTTTTTTAATTTTTTTTTTTTAATATTTATTGTAGTTTTAAGATTAAAAAATTTAAAATAATTCATAATAACTCAATTTTTTTTAAAAATATTTAAAATTTTATTTTATTTTATTTTTTTTTTTATAATTTTTAATTGCTTGTTTAATTGCATCTTCTGCTAATATTGAACAATGAATTTTAACTGGAGGTAATTTTAATTCTTTAACAATTTTTGTATTTTTTATTTTTTTAGCTTCTTTTAATGTTTTTCCTTTTACCCATTCAGTCATTAAAGAACTTGAAGCAATTGCTGAACCACAACCATAAGTTTTAAAACAAGCATCTTCTATAATTCCATTATTTACTTTTATTTGTAATTTCATAACATCACCACAAGATGGAGCTCCTACTAAACCTAATCCAACATTATTATCTTTATTAGAAAATGAACCTACATTTCTAGGATTTTCATAATGATCTATAATTTTTTTATTGTAACTCATTTTAACTCCTAAAATTAATAATTAATGATTTTTCCAATTAACTTTATTTAAATCAATTCCAGATTTAAACATTTCCCATAAAGGAGATAATTTTCTTAATTTTATAATAGCTTGATAAATTATTTTAAAAGCATATTTTATTTCAATTTTTTTAGTAAATCTTCCAAAAGAAAAACGAATTGAACTATGTGTTAATTCTTCTTTTATTTTTAAAGCTTTTAAAACATATGAAGGTTCTAAACTAGAAGAGGTGCAAGCAGAACCAGAAGAAACAGCTAAATCTTTCATAGCCATAATTAATGATTCTCCTTCTATATAATTAAAACTAATATTTAAAATATGCGGAGAAATATTTTTTAAATCTCCATTTAAATAAACTTCTTCAATATTTTTAATTTTGTTCCAAAAATAATTTCTTAATTTTTTTATTTTTTTTATTTCTTTTTTTCTTTTTTTTTTTATTATTTTACATGCTTCTCCAAAACCAACAATTTGATGTACAGGTAATGTACCAGAACGCATTCCTCGTTCATGCCCACCTCCATGAATTTGTGAAATTAATCTTATTCTAGGTCTTTTATTTTTAATATAAAGTGCTCCAATTCCTTTTGGTCCATAAATTTTATGAGCTGAAAAAGAAAGTAAATCAATAGAAATTTTTTTTAAATTTAATGAAATTTTTCCTATACTTTGAGTTGCATCTACATGAAAAAAAATATTTTTTGAAATACATATTTTTGATATTTTTTTAATATTTTGTATTACTCCAATTTCATTATTAACATGCATAATAGAAATTAATATTGTTTTTTTACAAATATATTTTTTTATTTTTTTAATACTTATTAAACCATTTTTTTTAGGTTGTAAATAAGTAACATTAAAATTTAATTTTTCTAATTCTCTACAAGTATCTAATACAGATTTATGTTCTATAGCACTAGTAATAATATGATTTCCTTTATTTTTATAAAATAAAGAAATACCTTTAATAGCTAAATTATTTGATTCTGTAGCTCCAGAAGTAAAAATTATTTCTTTTGCATCAGCATTAATTAAATTCGCAATTTTATTTCTTGATTTATCTATAGCTTCTTCTGCTAACCATCCATAACTATGTGATCGAGAAGAAGCATTACCAAAATTTCCATTTATAGTTAAATATTTTAACATTTTTTTTACAATTTTTGGATCCATTGGAGTAGTAGAAGCATAATCTAAATATATTGGTATTCTCATTTTTAAAACCTTAATTATTATTTAAAATAATATTAATATAAATTTATAAAATAAAATTAAAATAATATATACATTTATTTTTTTTTATTTTATTATACATTTAATTTTATTTTTTAGGAACGTAGTTTAATTGGTAGAACATCGGTCTCCAAAACCGAAAATTGTGGGTTCAAGTCCCTCCGTTCCTGAATAAAATATTTTTTTTATATATAAAAAATTAAATTTTATAATACTATAAGGAAAATTTATGCCCGTATATCGTTCATATACTACAACTCAAGGAAGAAATATGTCAGGAGCTAGATCTTTATGGAGAGCAACTGGAATGAATGATAAAGATTTTAAAAAACCTATTATAGCTATTGTAAATTCTTTTACTGAATTTGTTCCAGGGCATATACATTTAAGAAATATAGGAAAATTAGTTTCTAAAAGTATTTATAAAAATGGAGGAATAGGTAAGGAATTTAATACTATTGCAATAGATGATGGAATAGCTATGGGTCATTCTGGTATGTTATATTCATTACCTTCTAGAGAATTAATAGCAGATTCTGTAGAATATATGATTAATGCACATTGTGTTGATGCTATGGTTTGTATATCTAATTGTGATAAAATTACTCCAGGAATGTTAATTGCAGCATTAAGATTAAATATTCCTTGTATTTTTGTTTCAGGTGGACCTATGGAAGCAGGAATTAATATTAATGCTAATAATAAAAAAAAAATAGATTTAATTAATACTATTATAGAAAGTGCAAATATTAATGTAACAAATGAAGATTTAAATAATACAGAAAATTCTTCTTGTCCTACATGTGGTTCTTGTTCAGGAATGTTTACAGCAAATTCTATGAATTGTTTAATGGAAGTATTAGGTTTAGCATTACCAGGAAATGGGACTTTATTAGCTACTCATAGTGAAAGAAAAAAAATGTTTATAAAATCTGGTAAAATTATTGTTAAATTAACAAAAAATTTTTATGAAAAAAATGATTTTTCAATATTACCAAGAAATATAGCAAATAAAAATTCATTTTTAAATGCAATGATAGTTGATATAGCTATGGGTGGTTCTACAAATACTATTTTACATTTATTAGCTGCTGCTCAAGAAGGAAAAATAAATTTTACTATAAAAAATATTAATAAATTATCTAAAAAAATACCACATATATGTAAATTATCTCCTAGTAGTGATCTTTATCATATTGAAGATTTACATAGAGCTGGAGGAATAATTGGAATATTAAATGAATTAAAAAAAAAAAAATTAATTTATAATAATACTAAAAATATACTTAATGTTACTTTAAAAAAAACTTTAAAAAAATATGATATTTTATCTACAAAAAATAAAAATATTTTAAATATGTATTTATCTGGACCAGGAAATATTAAAACAATAAAACCATTTTCTCAATCTTTTAAATGGAAAAATTTAGATAAAGATAGAAAAAATGGTTGTATAAGATCAGTAAATAATTGTTATAATAAACAAGGAGGAATAGCAATTTTATATGGAAATTTAGCTGTAAATGGATGTGTTATTAAAACAGCTGCAATTAAAAAAAAAAATTATTTTTTTAAAGGTCCTGCAAAAATATATGAAAGTCAAGAAGAAGCAGTATATGCTATATTAAATAATAAAATTGATATTGGAGATGTAATAGTTATTCGTTATGAAGGTCCAAAAGGAGGACCTGGAATGCAAGAAATGTTATATCCTACTACTTATTTAAAATCTATGAATTTAGATAAAAAATGCGCTTTAATTACTGATGGAAGATTTTCTGGTGGAACATCTGGTTTGTCTATAGGTCATATTTCTCCTGAAGCTGCAAATAAAGGAGTTATAGGATTAATTAAAAATAAAGATATAATAATTATTGATATAAAAAATAAATCTATTCATGTAAATCTTTCAAAAAAAGAATTATTTAATAGAAAAGTATTAGAAGAAAAAAGAGGAAATAATGCATATACTCCTAAAAATAGAAAAAGAAAAATTTCAAAATCTTTAAAAATATATTCTATTTTTGCTACTAGTGCAGATAAAGGAGCAATTAAGAAAATTAATAATTTTTAATATATTATATTTATTAATATTTTAAATATAATTTTATAAGAGGAAATATGAAAAATTATTTTAATAGTTTAAATTTTAGAAAAAAAAATATACAACTAAAAAAATGTAATTTCTTAAATAATAATGATTTTATTGATGGAATTAATATTTTAAAAAATAAAAAAATTGTTATTATTGGATGCGGTTCTCAAGGTATTAATCAAGGTTTAAATATGAGGGATTCTGGTTTAAATATATCTTTTGTTTTAAAAAAAGAAAGTATTAAAAAAAAAAATAAATCTTGGATAAATGCTAATAATAATAATTTTAATATAGGAAATTTTAAAGAATTAATCCCTCAAGCAGATTTAGTAATAAATTTAACTCCAGATAAACAACATGATAAAATTATTAATAAAATACAACCATTAATGAAAAAAAATTCTGTATTAGGTTATTCTCATGGTTTTAACATTGTAGAAATGGGACAAAAAATACGTAAAGATATAACAGTAATTATGGTTGCTCCAAAATGCCCAGGAACAGAAGTTCGAGAAGAGTATAAAAGAGGATTTGGAGTTCCTACATTAATAGCAGTACATGAAAAAAATGATATAAATAATTTTGGTTTAAAATACGCAAAAGCTTGGGCTGTAGCTACAGGAGGAAATAAAGCTGGTGTATTAGAATCATCTTTTATAGCAGAAGTTAAATCAGATTTAATGGGAGAACAAACAATACTTTGTGGAATTTTACAAACTGCATCTATTGTTTTATATGATGAATTAGTAAAACAAAATTTTGATATTTCATATTCTGGTAAATTAATTCAAAAAGGTTGGGAAGTAATTACCGAATCTTTAAAACATGGTGGAATAAAATTAATGTTAGATAGAGTATCAAATACTAAAAAAATAAGAATTATAAAATTATCAAATTTACTTAAAAAATGTTTTTCTTCATTATTTAAAAAACATATGGATAATATTATTTCTGGTAAATTTTCTTCTGAAATGATTAAAGATTGGAAAAATAATGATGAAAATTTATTAAAATGGAGAAAATTAAGTAAAAATAGTGCTTTTGAAAATTATCCTAAATGTTATAAAAAAATTTCTGAACAAGAATATTATGATCATGGTATATTAATGATAGCAATTTTAAAAGCAGGAATTGAATTATCATATGAAACTATGATTGATACAGGAATTATGCCTGAATCTGCATATTATGAATCATTACATGAATTACCTTTAATAGCTAATACTATTTCAAGAAAACGTTTATATGAAATGAATTTAGTAATTTCTGATACTGCAGAATACGGTAGTTATTTATTTTTTAATTCTGCATTTCCTATTTTTAAAAAATTTATGTCAAATCTAAGATATGGTGATTTAGGAAAATCTTTAAAAGAAGAAAAAATAGATAATATTAAATTATTTAAATTAAACAAATCTATTGAAAAACATCCAATTGAAATTATAGGTAAAAAATTACGTAAATTTATGATTCAAATGAAAAAAATAAAAGTTGCTAATTAATTTTTTTTTTTTTTTAAAAAACAATTTTTTTATGTTTCTTAATAAAAAACAAAAATTAGCAGTTAATTGTATTTCTGGTCCTTGTTTAGTATTAGCAGGAGCAGGATCTGGTAAAACTAAAATAATTATAGAAAAAATTATTTATTTAATTAATCATGGTTTTTATAAAACTAAAAACATTTTTGCATTAACATTTACTAATAAAGCAGCAAAAGAAATAAAAAAAAGAATTTCTAAAATTTTAGGATATAAAAAAACAAAAAAAATATTTATTTCAACATTTCATTCTTTTGGAATGAATATCATTAAAAAAGAAATAAAATATTTTTCTTTTAATAAAAATTTTATATTAATTAATGAATATGATCAAATTTCTTTTTTTAAAAAAATTACTAAAAAATATAAATATTTTAATAAAATTATTATTAAAAAATTAATTTTAAAAATTTCTTATTGGAAAAATAATTTTTTATTTCCTCATAATCTTAAAAAAAAATATAAAAATAATATTGATAAAAATTTTATTACTTTGTATAAAAAATATTTATTATATACTAAAAAAAATAATTATTTAGATTTTAATGATTTAATATGTTTACCATTATTATTATTTAAAAAATATCCTAAATTAAAATTAAAATGGAGATCAAAAATAAAATATTTATTAATTGATGAATATCAAGATACTAATTTTATTCAATATAAATTAATTAAATTTTTAAAAAATATAAATTCTTCTTTTACTTTAGTAGGAGATCATAATCAATGTATTTATTCTTGGAGAGGAGCAAATTTTAAAAATATAATTTTACTTAAAAAAGATTATCCAAATATAAAAATAATAAAAATGGAAAGAAATTATCGATCTATAGGTAGAATTTTAAATATAGCAAATATATTAATATCGAATAATAAAAATATTTATATTAAAAAATTATTTTCAAAATTGCATTATGGTGAAAAAATAAATATATGTATAGGAAATAATGAAATACATGAAGCAGAAATTATTATAAAAAAAATACTTTTTCATTATAATTTTTTTAATAAAAATTATAAAAATTATGCTGTTTTATATAGAAATAAATATCAAATTAAAGAATTTATAAAACAATTAAATATTAAAAAAATTCCATATGAAATAATTAATAAAAAAAATTTTATAATAAAAAAAGAAATAAAATATTTATTGTATTATTTAAAATTATTAATAAATAATGATGATGATATTTCATTTTTAAAAATCATTAATAAACCTAATAGAAATATAGGTTTATCAACTTTACAAAAAATATTTTTTTTTCAAAAAAAAAAAAAATATAGTTTTTTTAATTGTATTAGAAATAAAAATATTTATAAATATTTTAATAAAAAAAAAATATTAATTTTTAAAAAATTTATTGTTTTAATAAAAACATTAAAAAATTTAATAAAAAAAAAACCAGAAAATATATTAAAAAAATTAATTAAAAAAATAAAATATAAAAAATGGATTATAAAAAAAAATAATAATATTAATAAAATAAATATTATATTTAAAAATATATCTTTATTTAAAAAAATTTTTAAAAAAAAAATATTAGGAAATAAAAAAAAAAAACCTATGTCTTTAAAAGATATTATTGAATATTTTATTTTAAATTTTGATAATATTTATAATAATAATAAAAAAAAAAAAAATAAAATTCAATTAATGACATTACATTCTTCTAAAGGATTAGAATTTTCATATGTTTATATAATAGGAATTGAAGAAGGTATTTTACCAAATAAAAAAAATGATATTGAAGAAGAACGTCGTTTAATGTATGTTGGAATAACAAGGGCAAAAAATAATTTAACATTATCTTTTTGTAAAAAACGTTTATTTTTAGGAAAATATATAAATACATATCCTAGTAGATTTTTATTAGAATTACCAAAAAAAGATATAATTTGGAAAAAAAAAAAAGAATATAAATTAAAAAATATTAATAAATTAAATATTAAAAAAATAAAAAATATAATTAAACTATATAAAAAAAAAAAAAAATAAAAATTTTATTTATTTTGTAATTTAATTATGTAACATATTAATATTATAAATAAATTTAGGAAAAATATAATGAATGTTTCAAAAATAATTAATTTAACAGATGATAATTTTAAAGAAAAAGTTTTAAAAAATAAAAATTTAGTATTAGTTGATTTTTGGGCAGAATGGTGTGCTCCTTGTAAATTATTAACTCCAATATTAGAAGAAGTTTCAAAAAAATTTTTTAAAAAAATATTATTTACTAAATTAAATGTAGATAATCATCCATTAACAGCTCCTAAATATTCTATTCGAGGAATACCAACTTTATTATTATTTTATAATGGAAAATTATTGTCAACTAAAGTTGGAACTTTATCTAAAAATCAATTAATTGATTTTTTAAAAAATAATATAAATAAAATTTAAATATATTAATTTTTTTTTAATAAATTATTTTAAAAATAAATATAATATTTTTAAAAATTATAATATAATTAATTTTATTAATATTTTTATTTTTTTTATATAAAATAATTTAAAATATATTTTCTATTTTTATTAAGAACTTATTATTATGAATCTTACCAAATTAAAAAATACTCCTATAACTGAATTAATTTTTCTTGGTGAAAAAATAGGATTAGAAAATTTAACACGTATGCGAAAACAAGATATAATTTTTTCTATTTTAAAACAGCATGCTAAAAGTGGATCTGATATATTTGGAGATGGAGTTTTAGAAATATTACAAGATGGATTTGGTTTTCTTCGTTCTGAAGATAGTTCTTATTTATCTGGTCCGGATGATATTTATGTTTCACCTAGTCAAATTAGAAGATTTAATTTAAGAACGGGAGATACAATTTCTGGAAAAATAAGACCTCCTAAAGATGGGGAGAGATATTTTGCTTTATTAAAAGTTAATTCTGTTAATTATGAAAATTCAGAAAATATTAAAAGTAAAATATTATTTGAAAATTTAACACCTTTACATGCAAATGTACGTTTAAGAATGGAAAGAGGAAATGGATCTATAGAAGATTTAACTTCTAGAATTTTAGATTTAGCTTCTCCTATTGGAAAAGGACAAAGAGGTTTAATTGTAGCTCCTCCTAAAGCTGGTAAAACAATACTTTTACAAAATATTGCACAAAGTATTGCTTATAATTATCCTGATTGTGTTCTTATGGTTTTATTAATTGATGAAAGACCAGAAGAAGTCACAGAAATGCAAAGATTAGTAAAAGGAGAAGTAGTTGCTTCTACTTTTGATGAACCAGCTTCTAGACATGTACAAGTTTCTGAAATGGTAATAGAAAAAGCTAAAAGATTAGTTGAACATAAAAAAGATGTTATTATTTTATTAGATTCAATTACTCGTTTAGCAAGAGCTTATAATACTGTTATTCCTTCTTCTGGAAAAGTTTTAACAGGTGGTGTTGATGCAAATGCATTGCATAGGCCAAAAAGATTTTTTGGAGCTGCAAGAAATGTAGAAGAAGGAGGAAGTTTAACAATTATTGCAACTGCTTTGATTGATACTGGTTCTAAAATGGATGAAGTTATTTATGAAGAATTTAAAGGAACTGGAAATATGGAATTACCTTTATCAAGAAAAATTGCGGAAAAAAGAGTTTTTCCAGCTATTGATTATAATAGATCTGGTACTAGAAAAGAAGAATTATTAACATTATCTGAAGAACTTCAAAAAATGTGGATTTTAAGAAAAATTATTCATCCAATGAATGAAATTGATGCGATGGAATTTTTAATTAATAAATTATCTATGACAAAAAATAATAATGAATTTTTTAATATGATGAAAAAACCATAAAATATTATTAAATAAAAGTTTTTAATAAAATATAAATATGTTATAATTTATAAAAATTATTATTTTAATTTAAAATAATTTTATAAAATATTTTGGTGGTTATAACTCAGTTGGTAGAGTGCTGGATTGTGGTTCCAGTTGTCATGGGTTCAAATCCCATTAACCACCTTTAATTCGGTGAGTAGCGCAGTTTGGTAGCGCAACTGGTTTGGGACCAGTAGGTCGGAGGTTCAAATCCTCCCTTGCCGATTTTTTATTATTTTTTAATTTTTTTTTTTTATTATTTAAAACATTTAAGAATTTTTTTTGCTCCTTTTTTTAATAATTTTAAAGCTAATTTTTTTCCTATTTTTCTTGCAGAAAAAAAAGGACCTTTTTTTTTTCCTTTAATTATTTTTTTTCCATTTAAGGATCCAATTAATCCTTTTAAATATATTTTTTTTTTTTTTATTTTAGAATAAATACCAACTGGGATATTACAATTTACTTTTAATTTTTTACAAAAAGCTCTTTCAGCAATTATTCTTATTTTTGTAGGTTCATGATTTAAATGTGAAATTAAAAATAATATAAAAGTATCATTAATTCTAGATTGAATACCAATTGCTCCTTGTCCACAAGCAGGTAATAATATTTTTTTTGATATTATTTGTTTAATTCTTTTTTTAATACCTAATCTATATAAACCTTCTACAGCAAGTATTATTCCATCATAATAACCTTTATCTAATTTATTAATTCTTGTTTCTACATTACCTCTTAATTTTTTAATTATTAAATCAGGTCTGTGCATAATTAATTGAAATTTTCTTCTTAAGCTAGATGTTCCTATTTTTGCGTTTTTTGGAAGATCTTTTATGCAATTATATTTATTTGAAATTAAAGCATCTGATGGATTTCCTCTTTTGTAAATACTTGTAATAATTAATTCTTTAGAAATTAAATTTGGTATATCTTTTACAGAATGGATTGCTATATCTGCTTTGTTATTTAATAAAGCAACTTCTAATTCTTTAATAAAAATACCTTTTCCATTTATTTTTTTGTTATATTTTTTATTTATAATATCACCTTTGGTAATAATAGGAATTAAATTAATTATTATATTTGGATAAATTTTTTTTATTTTTTTAATTATAAAATTTGTTTGTTTTAATGCTAATGGGCTTTTTCTGGTAGCTATTTTTATTATTCTTTTAAACATTGCATTATCGCTTTAATTAACGTAAAATATTTAATTTATATTATAAATTTATTATTTTTTTAATATTAAAATATAAATTTATTAAAATATTTTTCTTTAGTTGCTTTGTATAATAAATTTTTAAATATTTTATTAAATGTTTTTTTAGTTTTTGTGCATTTCCATTTTTTATTTTTATATTCAAAATGATATCCTATTTTATGATTTGCTAACCATAATTGTTGTATTGTTTCTTGTCTTGTAATTAAAATTTGATGTTTATTTTCAAAAATAATTTTAATAACTCCATTATTTATTTCATAATCTATATTATTTTTACCATTATATTGATCTAAAATATTTTCAATATTTAATATTAATTTATCAATTAAGAAATGATATTTAGTAATTTTTGAAAAATTTTTTTTTTTCATATTAATAATTATTTTATTTAAAATATTTATGTAAAATATTATTATATAATAAATTTTATTTTAAAATAATAAAATATATATGTTAAAAATAAATAAAAAAAAAATTATTTTTTCAAAAATGCATGGTTTAGGAAATGATTTTATAATTATTAATAATATAAATAATGAATTTTTAATAAATAAAAAAATTATAAAAAAATTATCTAATAGATATTTAGGAATTGGTTTTGATCAATTATTATTAATTGAAAAATCAAATAATACTATATCAGATTTTTTTTATAGAATTTTTAATTCAAATGGAGTTGAAGTTTCACAATGTGGAAATGGAGTAAGGTGTTTTGTTCATTATTTATATTTAAAAAAAATAATTATTAAAAAAAAAATATCTATTCAAACAAAATCAAGTTTAATGCATGCTGAATTTATTAAATTTAAAAAAAATAATAGTGCTATTATAAAAGTTAATATGGGAAAACCAATTTTTGAACCAAAAAAAATACCTTTTTTATATAAAAAAAAAAAAAAAAAATATATTATTAATGTAAATAATAAAGATATTATTTGTGGAGTTGTTTCTGTTGGAAACCCGCATTGTGTTATTAAAATTAAAAATATTAAAAATTTTAATGTAAAATTATTTGGAAAATTAATAACATCTCATTATTTATTTCCAGAATTTGTTAATGTAAGCTTTATGAAAATTATTAATAAAAATAATATTTTTTTAAGAGTTTATGAAAGATATGTAGGTGAAACTAATGCTTGTGGAAGTGCTGCTTGTGCATCTGTAGCAGTAGGTTATTTACAAAAATTTTTATCTAATATTGTTAAAGTACATTTAAAAGGAGGAAATTTAAAAATATTTTGGAAAGGATTAAAACATAATTTATATATGGTTGGATTATCTACTTTTGTATATGATGGAGTAATTAAAATTTGATTTTTTTTTTAAAAAATATTTTATTTATTTTATTTTTTTTTAATTTTTTTTTTCAGGAATTATTATTATGTATTCAATAAAAAAATTTTTTAATTTTTTTTTTATTAAATTTTTTTTTTAAATAAAAAAATAAAAAATAAAAAAAAGTATATTAAAATTGGTAGTAAAAAATATAAATATTTTATTATTTCTTTATTTTTTGCTGGATTAACAAATTTTTCTATTTTATATTGTGTTCAACCAATTTTGCCAATTTTTTCAAAAACTTTTCATTTAAATCCTGCGCAGAGTAGTTTTTCATTATCTATTACTACTATTTTTATGGCGATTGGGATGTTGTTTACTGGTAATTTAGCAGATATTTTTGGAAGAAAATCTGTTATTACTTTTTCTTTATTTTTTGCTTCTTTTTTTACTATTTTATGTTCTAATATTAACAATTGGGATATTATAATTTTTTTAAGAGGATTAATAGGTTTATCTTTAAGTGGAATTACTTCAGTAGTTTTAACTTATATGACAGAAGAAATAAAACCTAATGCTTTAGCTTTATCTGTAGGTTTATATATTAGTGTAAATACTTTTGGTGGTTTTTTTGGAAGGTTTTTTACTAGTTTTTTTGTTCATTATTATTCATGGAATATAGCTATTTTTTGTATTGGTGTTATTTCTTTAATATCATCTTTATTTTTTTTATTTTTTTTCCCTCCTTCTTTAAATTTTCATACAGAATCTTTTAATTTAAAAAGATATTTTAAAAATATTATATTACCTTTAAAAAATTTTCAATTAAGACTATTATTTTTTATAGGATTTTTATTAATGGGTAGTTTTATTACTTTATTTAATTATATAAGTTATAAATTAATGATAAAACCATTTTTTCTTAATCATGCTTTAGTTGGATTTATTTCAGTTATTTATTTAATAGGGGTTTATAGTTCTCCAAAAGCTGGTTTGTTAACTAAAAAATATGGTTATGGAAATATTTCAATATATTCTTTATTTATTATGATTTTTGGTTTATTTTTAACACAATTTAATTTTATAATTATTGTTTTTTTAGGATTAATATTATTTACTGGTGGTTTTTTTGCAGCGCATTCTGTTTCAAGTTCTTGGATTGGCCATTGTTCTAGAAATAGTAAAGGTTATTCTTCTTCTATATATTTATTTTTTTATTATTTAGGTTCTAGTTTTTTTGGAACTTTTGGTGGTTTATTTTGGTTTTTTGGTGGTTGGTTATATGTTTCTTTTTTTATATTATTATTAATTATTTTAATTTTATATTTTTTAAAAAAATTATCTAATTTTCCTTATTATTCTGTTTAATGTTTTAAAATATATTTAAATATTTTGCTTGAATATTTGTAAAATTATTATTTAAAGGTTATAATATTTTATTACAATTAAAAAAATATTAATTATATAATTTTAAATATATTTTTCTTGTTTTTTTTTATACTATGGTATATTTTAATTATATTAATTAATATTATATATTATATTTTATATATTATATATTATTTATAAATTCTAATAACATTTAAAAGAGACAAAATATTATGAATAAAAAAAATAAAAAAGATTTAATTTATAAACACAAGAGGATGTAAAACTATGTCATCTATTCTAGTGGCGGATAAAGAAAATGATATTTTAATTAATATTAAAAATAGAATTGAAAATAATTTTCATAAAAAAAACAATATTTATAAAGATGAAAATTTATCATTATATACAAATAAGAATTTAAATTGTGATTCTTTTGTTTTAAATAAAAATGATATTAATTTAGATATTTATTCAAAATATAAAAATTTTGAAACAAAAAAAAATGATAATAATGAAATATTTGAAAATATCAAAAAAAATGATTTTTTTCATGAAAAATATATAGATGATACATCATCTATGCCAATGTATACATTTGATCAAGATATAAAAGTTGGTTATGATGATAATATAATTAATAATGGAGTATCTAATAATTTAGATATTTCTTCTTTACCAGATTCAATAGAATCCAAAGTATATGGAAAAAATTTAACTAATGATTCATTATATATTTCTGATGATGAAATTATTGATAAAATTAAAAAATTAGTTAATTTAAATAAAAAAATTAATAAAGAAAATTTATTAAATGAAGAAAATATTGAAAATGATGAAATAGATGATACAAGTAATGTATTTACTAAATATGAATCTTCTCCAATTTTATCTGATATTTTATCTTTTGGAAATAAAGATTTTTCTGATAAAACTCCTTGGAAAATATCTCTTTTATTAGATAAATCTATTACAAATTTTAATAAAAGTGAAGATTTAGATTATAGTTTTAAATATTTAAGTAAAACTAAATCTTTAAATCCTAATTTTTTAAATGATTTAAAAAATTTAGATATAATTATTAATGGAAAAAAATTAATTAATAATAATAAGCAAAATCGTTTAGATAGATTTAGAGAATTTATACCTGATTTACAATCGCAACAATTAATTTCTACTTATGTTAATAAATCTATTTTATTACAACCTTATTTAAATTTATTTAAAATACATCCAGAATTATTAAAATTTAAAAGTAAAAATTCAATTATAAATTGTGAAATTAATCAAATAGATAAAAATTCATTTAAAATATTGATTACTGATATTACAAAATTAAATTCAAAAATAGATTCTTCAAAAAATTCTTATAATTCTTTTGGGGTTCGTTCGGTAATGATTATATCTAAAATTAATGAGCCAATTTTACAACATTTATTTTTTGTAAAATAGATTTATTTATTTAAAATTTTATGTAAGGATAGAGCATTACATAATTTTGTATGCTCTATTATTTTAAAATTAATTTTTACCAATAACTTTCTGTAGTAATATTTCCTTTTTTATTTTTTGATTTTTTATACATTTTTTTTTTTTTTTTTAAAATTTCACAAATATTTTTTATCATATTAGGATTTCCGCATAACATAATATGTGATTTTTTATTATTTATTTTTTTTTTAATTTTTTTTTCTAATGTTCCATTTTTTAGTAATTTTGTTAAACGACCATGTAAAAAATTTTTTTTTTTTTCACGAGTTAAAGTTATCTTTATTATTATTTTTTTTTTGTATATTTTTTTTATTTTTTTTATTATATGTAAATAATGTAAATTTTTTAAATATTTTATTGAATGAATTAAAATTATTTTTTTAAATTTTTTAATTTTTTTTTTTTTAGATAAAATTGATAAATAAGGACCTATTCCAGTTCCAGTGGATAACATCCATAAGTCTTTACATTTTGGAATATTTTTAATTGTAAAATATCCAAAAGAATTTTTTTTTATCATTATTTTATCTTTAATATTTAATTTTGATAAATAATTACTCATTATTCCATGTTTAATAATAATAATATAAAATTCTAAAATTTTATTTTCTGGAGAATTTACATAAGAATATGCTCTAATTATTTTTTTTTTATTTAAAATAATTAATATTTTTGCAAATTGTCCCGCTATAAATGGTTTAATTTTTGCATTTAAAAAAATACTAAATATATTATTAGACCATTTTTTAAATTTTATAACTTCTGCTTTAACCCAATCATTCATATATTTCCTTATTTATAAAATATTTTATATTTTTTTTTAAAAAAAAATTTTAAATTTTGCCTATTTTTTTTTAATGAAAATAGGCAATTATTTTAATTTTATAAAATAAATTTATTATAATTTTCTTTACATGTCATATCATTTAAATATTGAATTACATATTTAGAATCAATAACTAAATTTAAACCATGATTTTCGCTAGCTTTAAATGATATATTTTCCATTAATTGTTCTAATATTGTATATAATCTTCTTGCTCCTATATTTTCTGTTGATTCATTTACATTCCATGCTGCTTCAGCAATTCTTTTTATTCCATCTTTTGTAAAACTTATTTTTACTCCTTCTGTTTTCATAAGATATTGATATTGAATTGTCATAGATATTTTTGGTTCGGTAAGTATTTTTTTAAAATCATTTATTGTTAATGCTTTTAATTCTACTCTAATTGGTAATCTTCCTTGTAATTCTGGAATTAAATCTTTTGGGGAAGAAATTTGAAATGCTCCAGAAGCTATAAATAATATATGATCTGTTTTTACTGTTCCATGTTTAGTAGAAATTTCACAACCTTCAATTAAAGGTAATAAATCTCTTTGTACCCCTTCTCTAGAAATGTCTGGTCCATGAGATGTTCCTCCTCTTTTACATATTTTGTCAATTTCGTCTATAAAAACTATTCCATTTTGTTCTACTAATTTTATTGCTTCTTTTTTTAATTCATCTAAATTAATTAATTTTATTGCTTCTTCTTCTTTTAATAATTTTATTGCATCTTTTATTTTTAATTTTCTTGTTTTTTTTTTTTGATTTCCTAAATTTTGAAATAAAGATTGTAATTGATTAGTTAATTCTTCCATTCCTGGAGGAGCCATAATTTCTACTCCCATAGGGGCAGAAATTACATTTATTTCAATTTTTTTTTCGTCTAATTCCCCTTTTCTTAATTTTTTTTTAAAAGTTTTTATTGTAGATAATGGTCTTTCACTTTTTTGATTTTTATTTTCATGATCTTTAGCGGTAGGTATTAAAACATCTAAAATTCTTTTTTCTACTATTTTTATAACTTTTTTTTCATTTTCTTTTATTTTTTTTATTCTAATCATCTTTAATGCTGAATCAGTTAAATCTCTAATAATAGAATCAACTTCTTTACCTACATAACCTACTTCAGTAAATTTTGTTGCTTCTATTTTAATAAATGGAGCATTAGCTAATTTTGCTAATCTTCTTGCTATTTCTGTTTTTCCTACTCCTGTTGGTCCAATCATTAATATGTTTTTTGGAATTATTTCTTTTCTTATTTTTTTATTTAATTGCATACGTCTCCATCTATTTCTTAATGCTATTGCAACAGTTCTTTTTGCTTTTTTTTGACCAATAATAAATCTATTTAGTTCTTTTACAATTTCACGAGGGGTCATTTCAGACATATAATATTCCTTACTTTTCTGAATTTATTTCTTTTATAGTAAAAATATTATTAGTATATATACAAATATCAGCAGTTATTATTAATGCTTTTTTAACAATATTATTTGCACTTAATTGTGTATTTTCTATTAATGCTTTTGCTGCTGCTTGAGCATAAGCTCCTCCTGATCCTATTGCCATAAGATCATTTTCTGGTTTTATAACATCTCCACTTCCAGATATAATTAATGAAGTATCTTTATCTGCTACAGCTAATAAAGCTTCTAATTTTCTTAATATTTTATCTGTTCTCCAATCTTTTGCTAATTCTATTGCAGCTCTTGTAAGTTTACCTTGGTATATATCTAATTTTTTTTCAAATAATTCGAATAACGTAAAAGCATCTGCAGTTCCACCAGCAAAACCTGCAATAATTTGATTATGATATAATGTTCTTATTTTTTGAACATTATTTTTCATTATTGTATGTCCTAATGTTGCTTGTCCATCTCCTCCAATAACAACTTTTTTTTTAATTCTAACACTTAATATTGTTGTCATAAAATAATTCCTTTATAAAAAAAAATAATTTTATATATTAAATATNTNATTATAATAATATTTAATATATAAATATATATTTATAAAATATTATTAAAATATTATATATAAATTTATTTATTTTGTTTATAATATTTATTTAATTTTAAATATTTAAAAAGATATTTTATGAAATCTAATATTCATCCTAAATATTTTAATATTATAGCTATTTGTTCATGTGGAAATTCAATAAAAATTTCATCAACTATTTTTAAAAATATTTATCTGGATGTTTGTAGTAATTGTCATCCATTTTATACTGGAAAACAAAGAATTTTAGATAATGGTGGTCGTGTTGAAAAATTTAATAAAAAATTTAATTTATCTTTTATTTAAATTTTTTTTTATTATTAAATTATATAAAATTTTATAATTTTATTTTAATAGCGGGAAACGAGGTTCGAACTCGCGACCTTAACCTTGGCAAGGTTACACTCTACCAACTGAGCTATTCCCGCATTATTTTTATAATTGATATATTTATATTTTATATTAAAACAAATATTTTCTTTTTTGTCCAATATTTTTATAAATAATTTTATGATAATATTATTTTTAAAATAATTAATATTTTATTTTTTATATTATATATAATTTTATAATATTAAAATATTTATTATTTTTAAAAATAAGAAAGAATTATTTTATGAAGAATATTAATCCTTTAAATACTAAATCATGGAAACAATTAAAAAAACATTATAAAATTATAAAAAATATTCATTTAAATGAAATGTTTATTAATGATAAAAATAGATTTAATAATTTTTCTTTATTATTTGAAAATAAAATATTAGTAGATTTTTCTAAAAATAGAATAAATGATATTACTTTAAAATTATTATTAAAATTAACTAAAGAAACTTATTTATCAGAAGCTATATTTGATTTTTTTAATGGAAAAAAAATAAATAAAACTGAAAATAGAGCAGTTTTACATACTGCATTACGTAGTTTTAATAAAAAACCTTTATTTTATGAAGGAAAAAATGTTTATTTAAAAATTAAAAAAGTTTTAAGAAAAATGAAAATATTTTCAAAAAAAATTATTCAAAAAAAATGGTTAGGTTATACTAATAAATTTATTACAGATATAGTAAATATTGGTATTGGAGGATCAGATTTAGGACCTAATATGGTTATTGAATCATTAAAACCTTATAATAATCATTTAAAAATTCATTTTGTTTCTAATGTTGATGCAACACAAGTATTAGAAGTTTTAAAAAAAATTTCTCCAGATAGAACGATATTTATTATTTGTTCTAAAACTTTTACTACGCAAGAAACTATTATAAATGCAAATAGTATTAAAAAATGGTTTTTAAAATATACTAATAAAAAAAAAGATTTTAAAAAACATTTTTTTGCAGTTTCTACAAATTATGTTGAACCTTTAAAATTTGGAATTGATATTGATAATATTTTTAAATTTTGGGATTGGGTTGGTGGAAGATATTCTTTATGGTCTTCAGTAGGATTATCTATTATGTTATTAATAGGATATAAAAATTTTATAAAATTTTTACAAGGTGCTTATTCTATGGATTTGCATTTTTTAAAAACTCCTTTTGAGAAAAATATTCCAGTATTATTAGCTTTAATTAGTATCTGGTATAATAATTTTTTTAATATGGAAACAGAAGCTATATTACCTTATGATCAATATATGAATAGATTTTCTTCATATTTTCAGCAAGCAAATATGGAATCTAACGGTAAATGTTTTGATAGAAAAGGAAATAAAGTAAATTGGCAAACTGGTCCAATTATTTGGGGTGAATCAGGAACAAATAGTCAACATTCTTTTTTTCAATTATTGCATCAAGGAACAAAAATTGTACCTTGTGATTTTATTGCTCCTGCTTTGTCTCATAATCCTTTAGATTCACATCATAATTTTTTATTATCTAATTTTTTTGCTCAAACGCAATCATTAGCTTTTGGTTCAAATTCTTTTTATTATAAAAATATTAATAATATAAATAATAATTGTTTTGATAAAAATATTATTTATAAAACATTTGAAGGAAATCGACCTACAAATTCTATTTTATGTAAAAAAATTACTCCATATGTATTAGGAGCATTAATTTGTATGTATGAACATAAAATTTTTACTCAAGGAATAATTTTAAATATTTATAGTTTTGATCAATGGGGAGTTGAGTTAGGTAAAATATTAGCTAATAAAATTTTTTTAAAATTGTTAAATAAATCTTATGTTGATAATTTTGATTCTTCTACTAATGGATTAATTAATATATATAAAAAATGGAATTTTAATTAATTATTTATTTTTTTACGTAATAAAAATTTTGTTTTTTTTTATAGTGAAATGTAATATGAATTTTTTAAATGTTAAAATTAAACCTTATATATTTTTTTTAATGGGTCCTACAGCTTCAGGTAAAACAAAATTAGCAATAGAATTATGTAAATATTTACCTTTTAAAATAATTAGTGTTGATTCTTGTTTAATTTATAAATATATGAATATAGGAACAGGAAAATTAAATATTAATAAACAAAAAAAATATCCTCATTTTTTAATAGATATGTTAGATCCAAAAGAAAGATATTCAGTTTATTCTTTTAGAAAAAATGTTTTATTAAAGATAAAAAAAATTTTAAAAGATGGTTATATACCATTGTTAGTTGGAGGAACAATGTTATATTATAAATCTTTATTGAAAAATTTTTCTCCATTACCTTCTTCTAATGTTTATATACAGAAAAATATTTTAAAATTTATTAATAATAATAATCAAAAATTGCATTCTTATTTAAATATTTTTGATTCATCTTCTTCAAAAAAAATTCATAAAAATGATCATAGAAGATTATTAAGAGCTTTAGAAGTTTATTATATTTCAGGAAAAAAATTTAGTGAGTTATTAAAATTATCTAAAAAAAAATTTCCTTATTCAATAATACAATTTGCTATTTTACCAAAAAATAAATCTTGGTTATATAAACGTGTAGTATTAAGATTTAAAAAAATGATTTCTTTAGGTTTTCAAAAAGAAGTAGAATTTTTATTTAATAGAGGAGATTTGCATAAAAATTTACCTTCTATTAAATGTATCGGTTATAAACAAATGTGGAAATATTTATCTAATGAAGTAACTTTTTTAGAGATGTTTAATAATACTATTAATGAAACGATGCAATTAGCTAAAAAACAAATGACTTGGCTTCGTAATTGGAAAAATATTTATTGGTTAAAATCAGGGAATATAAATAAATCTATTAAAAAAATTATAAGTGTAAAATATATTTTAAAATGTTAATATATAATATATATATATTTTTTTTAAATATTGAGTTTTTTTTATGAATAAAATTTTTTTTTTTTTTATTAGTTTTTTTTTAATTTTTTATTATTATTTTTTAATAATTGTTAAAGAAAATAATTATGATATTTGTTATTTTAATAATCCTTTTTTTTTGTTTCCTAAAAGAAATATTATTATTTTAAAACCTGGTTTGTATTTTAAAAAAAATATTTTTTTAAAATATGAAAAAATTTATAATAAAAATATAAATTCTAATAGTGATAATTATTATATATTAATTAATAATTCTTTATTAAGTTTAAATATTTATATAACATGGAAAATTAATAATATTTCTGTTTTTTATAAAAAAAATAATAATTTTAATAAATTAAATTTTGAAAGATATTTACAATATGAATTTTTTATAAAGTTTAGAAAAATTATTAAAAATTTTTATATTAAAGAGTATTTTAATTATTTAGATTTTTTTTTAAAAAAAAAATTTAAAAAAGATCTTGAAAAAATAAATTTTTTAAATAAAAATAAAAATATAAAATATAGTTTTTTATATTTTATAAATAATTTTAAAAAAAATAATAAAAATGTATTTTTTTTAAAAGATAATATTTTTTCTAATTTAGGTATAGAAATAATAGATTATGGTATTTTAAATTATAAATTTTCAAAATTAGATTTAAATTCTATATTAAATTTTTTAAATATGAAAAATGAAAAATTTTATAAAATTAATAGATTAAGAGGTTTATAAATTTTTAGTATATATATTATTATTTATAATTTTAATATTATTATAAGGCAATTTTATGAGTAAAACTATGGTAGTTTTAGGTACTCAATGGGGAGATGAAGGAAAAGGAAAAATAATTGATTTTTTATCTAAAAATGCTACTCATATTGTTAGATATCAAGGAGGAAATAATGCTGGTCATACTTTAATAGTAAAAAAAAAAAAAATAGTTTTACATTTAATTCCTTCTGGTTTGTTATATAAAAATATTATAGGTATAATTGGAAATGGAGTAGTTGTTTCTCCCACTGCTTTAATTAAAGAAATTAATATTTTAAAAAAAAAAAAAATAAAAGTTTTAGATCGTTTAGTTATTTCAAAATATTGTCCTTTAGTATTAAAATATCATGTTAAAATGGATAAACTTAGAGAGAATTTTAAAAATAAAATAATTATTGGAACTACTAGAAGAGGAATAGGTCCTTCTTATGAAGATAAAATAGCAAGAAGAGGTTTGCGTATAGGAGATTTAAAAAATTTTGATTTTTTTAAATATCGTTTAAAAGAATTAGTAAATTATTATAATTATTATTTTATAAATTATTATAATGATAAACCTGTAAATTTTAAAAAGTTATTAAATAAATTATATAATATAAAAGATATATTTTTAAAAATATTAAAAAATACGACAAAATTTTTAAATAAAATTATTTCTAAAAAAAAAAAAAAAATTATTTTTGAAGGAGCGCAAGGAACATTTTTAGATATTGATCATGGAACATATCCTTATGTTACTTCTTCTAATACTACTATTGGAGGGGTTTTTACTGGAACTGGAATAGGACCAAAAAATATAAATTATATATTAGGTGTTGTTAAATCTTATGTTACTAGAGTTGGAAATGGTCCTTTTATAACTGAGATTTTTGGTGATTTAAATGATTTTTTTTATTTAAAAGGGAAAGAATCTGGTTCTACTACTGGAAGGCGCAGAAGAATTGGATGGTTAGATATTGTTGCTTTAAGAAAATCTATTTTTATTAATTCTTTATCTTCTTTATGTCTTACAAAAATTGATGTTTTAGATTATCTTCCAGAAATTAAAATTTGTATAGGGTATAAAAAAATAAATAAGAATAATAAATTTTTAGATAATTTTGAAAATAATATTTTAAATAAAAAACCAATATATAAAATTATTAAAGGTTGGAATGTTTCTACTTATGGAATATCAAATTTTGATGATTTACCTAATGAAACTAAAAATTTTATTTTTTTGATTGAAAAATTAACTAATATACCTATTGATATTATTTCTACTGGTCCAGATCGATGTCATACGATTGTTCGTTATAGTTTTTTTAAAAAATAATTTTTTTAAAGTATTATTTTTATTGATTTTGATAATTAATTAATTTATATTTTTTTAAAAATAAATATTTTATTTTAAAATTTTATTTAAATTATAAAAAATTTTTTTTGATATTTATTTTAAAATAAAATTTTAAAGGGAAATATATGAGAAATTATGAAATAATATTTATGATACATCCTGATAGTAGTGAAAAAGTTTCTAATATTATACAATTTTATAGTAATTTAATTTTAAAAAAACAAGGAAAAATACATAGATTAGAAGATTGGGGTCGTAGACAATTAGCTTATTGTATTAAAAAACTTCATAAAGCTCATTATGTTTTAATGAATATTGAAGTTTTTCCAAAAATGATAGATATTTTACGAAAACATTTAAAGTTTAATGTTTCTATTTTAAGAAGTATAATTATTTCAGTTAAAAATATTATAACTGAAACTTCTCCTATGATAAAAATAAAAGATGATAAAAAAATTATAAAAAAAAAAAAAAATGTTAAAATTATTTAATATTATAAAATAAGATTATATTTAAATATAAGGATTTTTTAAATTCATGATACGTTATTATCGTCGTCGTAAGTTTTGTAGATTTACTGTAGAAGGGATAAAAGAAATAGATTATAAAGATATTTCTTTATTAAAAAATTATATTACGGAAAATGGAAAAATTGTTCCTAGTAGAATAACTGGGACAAAAGCTAAATATCAAAGAAAATTATCAAAAGCAATTAAAATAGCAAGATATTTAGCTTTATTACCATATACTGATCATCATAAATAATTTTTTTTTTTTTTTTTTTTTTTAAGAGGATTTATGAAGATTATTTTATTAAAAAAAATTTTTAATTTAGGAAATATAGGTAATATTATAAAAGTAAAGTCTGGTTATGCAAGAAATTATTTAATTCCGAATGGAAAAGCTTGTTTAGCAAATAAAAAAAATATAATAAAATATAAAAAAAAAGAATATGAATTTAAAAATATACAAAAAAAAAAATATTTGAAAAATTTAAATAGATGTAAAAGATTAAAAAATCTTGGTGAAATTATTATTTTTAGATCAGGACATAAGGGTAAATTATTTGGTTCGGTTGGAATAAAAGAAATTGTTAAATGTATTTGTTCTTTAGGATTTTTAATATATAAAAAAGAATTACATTTACCAAATGGAACTTTTCGTAAATTTGGTGTTTATGAAATATATTTTCAACCTTCTATTGATATTTCATTTGTTTTTAAAATAAATATTAAGAATAAATAATTTTTTATGTTATTTTATTTAAGAGAAATATATGTTAAAAAAAGTTTTAAAAATAATTAAAGAAGCTGGATCTATTGTACTTTTTTATTATTATAAAAATATTAGTAAAAAAAATATATTTTATAAAGTTGATAATTCTCCTGTTACTTCGGTAGATTATGATGTTAATGATTTTCTTATTAAAGAATTATATAAATTAACACCTGATTTTCCTATATTATCTGAAGAAAATTTACCAGATATTAAATTATGTAAAAATTGGAATACTTATTGGTTAATTGATCCTTTAGATGGAACAAAAGAATTTATTAATAAAATTCCTGAGTTTACTATTAATATTTGTTTAATAAAAAAAAATATTCCTCTTTTTGGAGTTATTTATATACCATATTATAAAACTTTATATTATTCTCATTTCGGAAAATTATTTAAAGAAGTACAAGGTTGTAAAAGTGTTATAAAAAAAAATATTTATAATAATAATAATTTTATTGTTAGTAGATCGCATTATGATTTAAAAATAGATACTTATTTAAAAAAATATAAATATTATTCTAAAATAAAATTAGGTTCTTCTTGGAAATTTTGTTTAATTGCTGAAAGAAAAGCTAAATGTTATTTACGTTATGGAAATACAGGAATTTGGGATACTGCTGCTGGTGAATCTATACTGAATGCTTCTGGAGGTTGCATTAAAACTTTTTCTGGTAAAAATTTAGATTATTCTTTAAAAAAATCTTTTTTAAATCCTGGTTTTAAAGCTTGTATTTAATTTTTTTTTATTATAATTTATAATTAGTTTTAGTTCTTTTTTCATTTTTTTGTTTTTTTTTAAATATTTTATTATATCGTTAATATTAATTATTGTTATTATTTTTATTTTTTTTTGTATTTTTTTTATAATGGAATTTTTTTTTTTTTCTTGTCTGTCAAATGCTACAATTATTGCATTAATTTTTGCTTTTTTTTTAAAAATTTTTATATTTTTTTGTATTGTAATACCGGAGGTAAGGACATCATCTAAAATAATTATTTTTTTGTTTTTAATAGAAGATCCTATTAATTTTCCTTTTTCTCCATGTTTTTTTTTTTCTTTTCTATTAAAACAATAAGGAATATTAATATTATATTTTTTAAATAATGTAATTATTGTACTTATTACAATCGGTATTCCTTTATAAGAAAATCCAAATAATAAATTAAATTTTATTTTAGAATTAATTATTATTTTTGTATAAAATTCACTTAATTTTATAATATCTTTTGGTTTTTTAAAAACACTAGAATTAAAAAAATATGGACTTATTTTTCCAGATTTTAGTTTAAATGTTCCAAATTTTAATGCTTTTTTTTTAATAATAAATTTTATAAATTTTTTTTTAAAATTATTCATATTATTTATATTTATTTTTTTTGGCCCCTGCTGGATTTGAACCAGCGACCTAGCGATTATGAGTCGCGTGCTCTAACCAACTGAGCTAAGGGGCCTTTGTTATTTTTTTTTTTTTTTTTTTTTTTTTTTTTTTTTTTTTGTTAATTTATATATTGTAAAACAATTTTAAAAATTAATCCAGAAATGTTTTATTATATTTTTTTTTTTTTTTTTTTTTTTTTTTGACATTATAAATATAATTTGTTATTATAATATAATATTCCTCTGTAGTTCAGTTGGTAGAACGGCGGACTGTTAATCCGTATGTCACTGGTTCGATCCCAGTCAGAGGAGTTTTTAATTTTTAAAAAAAAATTTTTTCATTTTTTTTTCTATTATTTTTATATCTTTTTTTTTATTTGTATTTAGTTTTTTTTCGTTTATTATTTTTGTTTGTTTATTTATCCATTTTTTCCAAGCTTTTTTTGATATATTTTTATATATTTTTTTTCCTAATTTTCCTGGATAAATAATTTTTTTCATTTTTTTTAGTTTTTTTTTAAAAAAGTAACAAAAAATTTTTTTTACCATTTTTTTAAAACCTTATTTATTTTTTTTTAAAGAAGAATTTATATATTTTTATTTTTGTAAGTTTTACATATTTTTTTTATAGGGCAATTGATACATTTTGGTTTTTTAAATGTACAAATTTTTGATCCAATATCCATCATTGCTTGATTAAATTTTCCAGTGTTATGTATTGGAGTTAATTTTTCTATAAGCTCCCAAAGTTTTTTTTCTTTTATTTTTTTTATTTTAAAATTATTAATTCTTATTAATATTCTTTTTATATTTGTATCTAAAATAGGAAAACTATAATCTAATGATAATGATAAAATAGCTCCTGCTGTTGTTTTTCCTATTCCTGGTAAATTTATTAAATCTATGAAATTTGTAGGAAATATTCCATTGTGTTTATTTTTTATAATTAATATTGTTTTATATATGTTTTTTGCTCTATTATAATATCCTAATCCTTTCCATATTTTTAAAATTTTATTTAAAGAAATTTTTGATAATTTTTCAAAATTTGGATATTTTTTTATAAATTTTTTATAATATGGAATAACAGTTTTAACTTTTGTTTGTTGTAACATTATTTCTGATATCCAAATATTATAAATATTTTTATTTTTTTTCCATGGTAATTTTTTTCTTCCAAATTTATGGTACCAATTTAATATTAATTGTGAAAATATTATTTTTTTAAACATATATACCTATTTTATTTTTTTTTTTTAAAAAAAAATTATAAAAATATTGATAATAATGTATTTAAAAATAAATGTCCTTTTTTTGTTATTTTTAAATATTTTTTTTTATGTATAATAAAACCAAGTTTAACTGCTTTTTTAATTTTTTTTTCTATTTTTTTAATATTTATATTTTTTTTTTTAAAAAAATTTTTATATTTTATATTATTAAATATTCTGAATTTATTCATAAAATATTCAAATGGTATTTTTTTATTTGATATTTTTTTTTTTTTAATAATATATTTTCCATTTAAATAATTAATAATATTTTTATTTTTTTGAATTCTTATAATATCTCCATTTTTTTTTGTTAATTTACTATGAGCTCCAGATCCAATTCCTAAATAATCTCCAAAGTTCCAATAGTTTAAATTATGTTTACATTTGTATTTTTTTTTTGAATATGATGATATTTCATATTGTTTGTATCCTTTTTTTTTTAATATATTTTTTCCTTGTTTAAATGTTTTTATTATTTTTTTATCATTCGGTAATTTTGGTGGATATTTATAAAAAAAAGTATTTGGTTCTATGCTTAATTGATACCAAGATATATGTTTAGGTTTAAAACTTATTGCTTTTTTTATATCTAATAATGCATTTTTTTTACTTTGAAATGGAAGACCATACATTAAATCAAAATTTATATTTATTTTTTTTATTGATTTAATAATTTTAATAGAATTGATTAATTCTTTTTTTTTATAGTTTCTTCCTAATTTTTTTAATATTTTATTATTAAATGTTTGTATTCCTAAAGAAATTCTATTAATTCCATATTTTTTAAGTTTTATTATTTTGTTTATTTCAATGGTTTTTGGATTTGATTCTATTGTTATTTCTGCTTTTTTAGTTATTTTTATTCTTTTTTTAATTTCTTTTATTAATATTTTTATTGATTTTGTTTTTAATAAAGTTGGTGTTCCTCCTCCTATAAAAATTGTGTTTATGTATCTTTTAGATATTAAAGGGATATCATTTTCTAAATCTTTTATAATATTTTTTATATATTTTTTTTCTAATTTTTTATTTATAATTATAGAATGAAAATCACAATAAAAACATTTTTTTTCACACCATGGAATATGAATATATAAACTTAATTTTGGTAGAGAATTCATATTTATTTCTCTTTTTTTTATAATATATTATATTTTTTTTTAAACCAACTTTCTAAAATAAAAACTGCTGCAATTGAATCAATATCATTTTTTAAATATTTTTTTTTTTTTTTTTTAAGTAAATAAGATTTAGCTAATTTAGTAGTTAATATTTCATTGTGTAATATAATTTTTATATTATATTTTTTTTTTATTTTTTTTGCGAAATTTTTTGTTATTATTGTAATATTTTGTTTTTTACCTTTTAATGTTAATGGTAAACCTATTATAATTTTTTTTGGTTTCCATTCATTAATTAATTTTGATATTTTTATCCATTTAATTTTATTATTTTTAAATGTTATTTTTTTTAATGGTCTTGCTGTTTTGGTTATTTTTTGACCTATAGCTACTCCTATTTTTTTTGTTCCGTAATCAAATGCTAATATTATCATATTTTTTTTTTTTTATTTTTTTTTCTATCATTTTTATTATTATTTTTGTTATAGAAATTTTAGTATATTTTTGTATTTCGCATATTCCAGTTGGACTGGTTATATTTATTTCAGTAAGTTTATTTCCAATTATATCAATTCCAACAATTAATAAACCTAATTTTTTTAATTTAGGAGCTATGTATTTTGAAATTTTTAAGTCATTTTTATTTATTTTTTCTATTTTTCCTTCCCCACCTACTGCTAAATTTCCTCTATGTTCACCTTTTTTTGGAATTCTTGATAAACACCATGGTATAATTTTACCATTTATTATTATTATTCTTTTATCTCCCATTTTAATTTCAGGTAAATAACGTTGAATCATACAATAAACAGTTTCATATTTTGTCATATTTTCAATAATTACAGAATAATTATTATCATTTTTTTTTATTCTAAAAATTGACCTTCCTCCCATTCCATTTAATGGTTTGATAATTATATCTTTATGAATATTAAAAAATTTTTTTATTTTTGAATATTTTTTTGTTACTAATGTATCAGTTATTATTTTTTTAAAATGTAAAGAAAATATTTTTTCATTATAATTTCTTAAGTTTTTTGGTTTATTAATTATTAAAACACCTTTTTTTTCTGCAATTTCAAGAATATATGTTGAATAAATATAATTCATATTAAATGGAGGATCTTTTCTCATTAATATTACATGTAATTTTGTTAAAATTATATCTTTTTTTTTTTTTAATATAAACCATTTTTTTTTTTTTATATTTAATTTTATTTTTTGTATTTCAGCATAAGATTTATTATTTTTTATAAATAAGTTATCAATGTTTATATAATAAATTTTATGTTTTCTTTTTTGTGCTTCGTTTAGTATTGCAATACTTGAATCTTTTTTTATATTTATTTTTTTTAAGGAATCCATTACAATTCCGATTTTTAATTTCATATTTTTTTTTTTAAATAAAGTATTATTTTTTTTTTATTATATTTTAATATTTTTTTTTTTAAAAAATAATATAATTTTATATTTTTTTATTAATAATTTTTATTGTTTTTTAAATAATTATCAAATCTTGATAAATTTCCGTTAAAAGTTAATTTGATAGTTCCAATTGGACCATTTCTTTGTTTTCCTATAATAATTTCTGCAATTCCTTTTAAATCACTTTCTTCATTATATAATTCATCTCTGTAAATGAACATTATAAGATCAGCATCTTGTTCTAAAGATCCTGATTCTCTTAAATCTGAATTTACTGGTCTTTTATCAGATCTTTGTTCTAAGGATCTATTTAATTGAGATAATGCTATTATAGGAATTTCTAATTCTTTTGATAAAGCTTTTAAAGTTCTAGAAATTTCTGCTATTTCTAATGTTCTATTATCTGATAATGAAGGGATTTTTATTAATTGTAAATAATCAATCATAATTACACTAAGTCCGTTATGTTCTCTGTAAATTTTTCTTGCTCTTGACCTTATTTCATTAGGAGTTAATACAGAAGAATCATCAATGTAAATATTTTTTTTTTTTAATAAAATATTTATGGTACTAGATATTCTAGACCAATCTTCATGATTTAGTTGACCATTTCTGATATTTGATTGATTTACTCTTGATAATGATGATAACATTCTCATCATAATTTGTTCTCCTGGCATTTCTAGACTAAATATTAAAATTGGTTTTTTGTATATCATTGCTATATTTTCACATAAATTCATTGCAAAAGTTGTTTTTCCCATTGAAGGTCTTGCTGCAATAATTATTAATTCGGAATTTTGTAATCCTGAGGTTTTTTTATTTAAATCGTGATAACCAGTATTAATTCCTGTTATTCCATTATTAGGATTGTTAAATAATTTTTCTATAGTAGATATAGTAGAATCTAATATTTGTGAAATGTTTTTTGGTCCTTTATTTTTTTTATATCTTTTTTCTGATATTTCAAATATTTTTGATTCGGCATAATCTAATAATTCATCACTTTTTTTTCCTTTTGGGTTATAACTAATATTTAAAATTTTATTAGATGTATTTATTATTTCTCTAATGATTGATTTTTCTTTAATAATATCAGCATATGATGAAATATTAATTGTGCTAGGAGTATTTTTTGATAATTCTGCTAAGTATGCAAATTTTCCAACGTTTTTTAATTCATTTTTTTGTTCTAATGATTCAGATAATGTAATTAAATCTATTGGGTTTCCAATTTCTATTAATTTTTTCATTTCTTTAAATATTTTTTGATGTTGTATACTAAAAAAATCATTTATTACTATTTTCTCTGTTATTTTGTCCCATTTTTTATTATCAAGCATTAAACCTCCTAATATAGATTTTTCTGCTTCTATTGAGTGTGGTAAATTTTTTATATTTTTTTTTTTGTAATATTTTTTATATATTATTTTTTTTTTTTTCATATGAAACCATTAAAATTATTTTTTTAAAAAAAGTATTAATGTTTTTTTAACAAAATAAAAAATTATTTTTAAATAATTAATATTATGTTTTTATTTTATATTAATTATTATAAATTAATTAATATGTTTAATTTTATGTTTATTATATAAAATTTAAAATTATTTTATTAGAGAGTATATATTATGGCTAGTAAAGGTATTAATAAAGTTATTTTAATTGGAAATTTAGGTCAAGATCCAGAAATTCGTTATATGTCTAATGGTAATGCTATAGTGAATATTTCTTTAGCGACTTCAGATACATGGAGAGATAAAAATACTGGAGAAATGAAAGAAAAAACAGAATGGCATCGTGTTGTATTATTTGGTAAATTAGCTGAAATAGCGAGTGATTATTTAAAAAAAGGTTCGCAAGTATATATTGAAGGTTCTTTACAAACAAGAAAGTGGAAAGATCAAAATGGAATAGATAGATATACTACAGAAGTAGTAGTGAATATTGGAGGAACTATGCAAATGTTAGGTAATAAAAATTCTAATAGTTCTTTAAATTTATCACAATCTCGTAAAAATAAAAAAAATAAAAAAAAATATCATGTAAAAAAAAAAAAAAATAAAGAAAAAAATTTTTTAGATGAAGAATTTGATGAAGATATTCCTTTTTAATTTTTTTTTTATTTTATTTTATTTTTTTTTGGTAAATAAATATGATTAATATATCTAAATCAGCTCAAAAATATTTAAAAGAGTTATTATTAAAACAAAATAAAAAAACTGGAATTCGTATTTTTATTATTAATTATAATATTAAAAAAGTTAAATGTGGGATGTCATATTGTTTTAAAGAAGATATTGATGAATTTGATATAATTGTAAAATATTTTTTTTTTAATGTGTATGTTAATAAAGTTGAAATGAAATATTTAAAAAATACTATAATAGATTTATCTTTAAATGATTTAGGGATAAATTTAATTATTTCTCCTCCTTTATTAAAATCAAAAATTTTTAAAAAAAATAATATATTAGAAAAAAAATTAATTAATTATTTAGATACTGTAATTAATCCAAATTTAATTTTACATAAAGGTAAAGTTTCTTTAAAAAATATTAATAAAAAAAAATATGCTTTGTTAATTTTTAGTGGTGGATGTAATGGATGTTCAATGATTAATAAAACTTTAAAAGATAATATTGAAAAAAAGATTATTGAAAAATTTTCAACAATAAAAGGGGTAATTGATGTAACTAAACATATTAAAGGAAAGCATTCTTATTCTTATTTTTTTTAAATATTTTTAAAGTAGGTAAAATGAAAAGAGTTTTTATATTGCTTTTAGATTCTTTAGGGATAGGATCTAGTGAAGATTCTGATCAATTTGGAGATAAAGGTTCTGATACTTTAGGAAATATAGCAAAATTTTGTTTTTTTAAAAGAAAAATTTTAAATAAAAAAAAAATAATAAAAATACCAAATTTATTAAAATTAGGTTTATCTTGTGCTTCAAAATTTTCTACTGGGAAATTTCCTTTAGGATGTGATATAAAATTTAATGATGTTATTTCTAGTTATGCTTATGCAAGTTCTATATCTACTAGTAAAGATACATTAACGGGACATTGGGAGATAGTTGGTCTTCCAATATTATTTAAATGGGATTATTTTAAAAAAAAAAAAAATAGTATTCCAAAATTTATTTTAGATGAAATTAATTCTAAATTTAGTTTTAATGGATGGTTAGGAAATTGTCGATCTTCTGGAACTTTTATTTTAAATGAATTTGGTAATGAACATATTTTTACTAAAAAACCTATTATTTATACTTCTTCTGATTCTGTTGTTCAAATTGCATGTGATGAAAAAAGTTTTGGTTTAAGAAAATTATATAATTTAGGAAAAATTACACGTTTAATTTTAGATAGAAATAAATATAAAATTTCTAGAGTTATTATTAGACCGTTTATTAAAGATAATTTAGGAAATTTTTTAAGAACTTCGAATAGGTTTGATTTTTGTATTCCTCCTTATGGTAAAACTGTTTTAGAGAAGTTAATTGATGAAAAAAATGGTAAAGTTATTGCTATAGGAAAAGTTTCAGATATTTTTTCTAATGTTGGAATTACAGAAACTATTAAAATTTCAGGGTTATCTAATTTATTAGATGTTACAATTGATTCTATAAAAAATAATTTTTTAAAAAATGTTATTATTTTTACTAATTTTGTTGATTTTGATTCTTTATGGGGACATAGAAGAGATGTTGTTGGTTATGCTAATGGTTTAGAATATTTTGATAAACGAATTCCAGAAATATTAAATGTAATGAGAAAAGATGATTTATTAATAATTACTTCTGATCATGGTTGTGATCCAACTTGGAAAGGAACAGATCATACTAGAGAAAATATTCCTATTTTGTTATATAAAAAAAATATTAAATCTATTTTTTTGGGACATAGAAAAACTTTTTCTGATATTGGGCAAACTATTGCATCATATTTTTCTTTATCTAATATGTTATATGGAAAAAATATGTTATTAATATAAATTATTTTATTTTTTTATAATTTTGAGTTTTTATTTATAAAATGTCTACTATTCATATTAATGCTTGTAAAAATGATTTTTCTGATAAAGTGATAATTTCAGGTGATCCTAAAAGAGTTAAATATATTGCTAAAAAATATTTAAAAAATGTTATTAAAATTAATGAAATTAGATTTATTTTAGGATATACTGGATATTATAAAAATAAAAAAATTTCTATTATGAGTCATGGTATTGGAATTCCTTCTTGTTTATTATATGTTCAAGAATTAATTCAATATTATAATGTAAAGAAAATTATTAGAATAGGAACTTGTGGAACAATTAATAAAAAAATTAATTTGAATGATATTGTAATTAGTATGGGTGCTTGTACAAATTCTAATATTAATAGATTACGTTTTAATAATTATGATTTTTCTGCTATTGCAGATTTTGAATTATTATACAAAGCTAAAAAATTTTCAAAAAAATTAAGTATTGATGTTTTTATAGGTAATTTTTTTACTAGTGATTTTTTTTATGAACCAAATAATGATGTTTATGATTTTATGCGTAAATTTAATATTTTAGCTATAGATATGGAAACAGTTGCTTTGTATAGTATAGCATTAGAAATGAAAGTAAAAGCTTTGTCTATTTGTATGGTTTCTGATAATATATTAAATAATAAAAAAATATCAATTAATGATAGAATAATATGTTCTAATAAATTAATTAAATTAGCATTAGAAATAATTTAATAAATTAATTTATATTTTATTTTTTTTGGCGAGGAAGGGATTCGAACCCTTGATACGTTTCCGTATGCATGCTTTCCAAGCATGTCCCTTAAACCTCTCGGGCACCTCACCAAAAAAAAAAAATAATTTATATTGATATTTATTTTTTTTTTGATAAAATTATATTGTTTTATTAATAAATATTATATTATTTCATTTTAATGTCAAATATTTATTAAAATGTATTTTATAATTAAATAATTTTATATTTTAAAATTATTTAAAATATTTATTCGGATTTAATTTTAAGTATATTAGATATATTTAGTTAAATTTTTTTCTTTATTCCAGTATTTTTTTTTACTGGGTAATATTAATTTTATTATTGTAAAATATATAAAAAAAAAAATGGTAGAAAAGCGAAATATTTTTTTAATTGGCCCTATGGGGGCAGGAAAAAGTACTATTGGAAAACAGTTGTCTATACAACTTAATATGGAGTTTTATGATTCTGATCGCGAGATAGAAAAAAGAACTGGAGCTGATATTGGATGGGTTTTTGATGTAGAAGGAGAATCTGGGTTTAGAAAAAGAGAAAAAAAAATTATTGATGAATTAACACAAAAAAAAGGAATTATATTGGCTACTGGAGGAGGATCTATACTTTCTAATACTATAAGTAAATTTTTATCTTCTAGAGGAATAGTAATATATTTAAAAACTACAATTTCTAAACAAATTTTACGTACTCAAAAGGATAAAAGAAGACCATTATTACAAGTTAATAATGTATCTTTAAGAGAAGTTTTAGAAAATTTAAAAAAAATAAGAAAACCTTTATATAAGAAAATTTCTGATATAACGTTAAGTACTGATGAACAAAGTGTTAAGTCTGTTGTTTTTAAAATTATAAAATTATTGGAAAAAAATAATTTTTTTTTTAATAAAAGGTAAATATAGTGAAAAAAATTGATGTAAATTTAAATGATAGAAGTTATTCAATTTTTATTGGTTCTAATATTTTTATTAAAAAAAATATTTTTAATAAATTAAAATTTGGTAAAAAAGTTTTATTAATTACTAATTTTTTTTTATTTAATTTATATAAAAAAAAAATTTTAAAATTATTAAATTTTTTAAATATAAAAGTTGATAAAATTATTATAAAAGATAATGAAAAATTTAAAAGTTTTAAAACAGTAAAGTTAATAATTAAAAAATTATTAAAAAAAAAACATACCAGAGAAACTACTTTAATTTCTTTAGGGGGGGGGGTTATAGGAGATATCACTGGTTTTGTTGCATCTATTTATCAAAGAGGGGTAAAATTTATTCAAATTCCTACAACTTTACTTTCGCAAGTGGATGCTTCAATTGGAGGAAAAACAGGAATAAATCATAAATTCGGAAAAAATATGATTGGAACGTTTTGGCAACCTATTTCTGTGTGGATAGATTTAAATATATTAAAAACTTTACCTAAAAAACAATTAATTTCTGGATTAGCTGAAGTTATAAAATATGCAATTATTTTTGATAAGAAATTTTTTAAATGGTTAGAAAATAATATTTTAAATATTTTAAAGTTAAAAAAGAAATATTTAATGTATTGTATTAAAAAATGTTGTAAACTAAAATCTAGTATTATTTCTTCAGATGAATTTGATTATGGAAATAGAGCATTATTGAATTTTGGTCATACTTTTGGTCATGCAATTGAATCATATTTTAATTATGAAAAATGGTTACATGGAGAAGCTGTTTCTTTAGGAATGGTTGTTGCTTCTTATATTTCTGAATTTTTAGGTTATTTAAAACATAGTTCTGTGAATAGAATTATAAATTTATTAAAAAAAGTTGGATTGCCAGTAAATTTACCTAAAGATGTTTCTTATTTTTCATATTTTCCATATATTATTCGTGATAAAAAAAATACAAATGGAATAGTAAAATTTATATTACCTTTATCTTTAGGAAAAGCAAAAATATTTAATAATATTAATAAAAATATTATTATTGCAGCAATAAAAAAATGTAAATAAGTTTTTATGATTTAATAATTTTTAAAATTTTATTATAATTAATTAATATAATATTATTTTAAAAATTTTAAAATAATAATTGGGAAAAAAATGAATAAAATTTTATTGGCTCCTTCAATTTTATCTGCAAATTTTGCATGTTTAGGAAAAGATATTAATAAAGTTTTATCTGCTGGAGCTGATTTAATTCATTTTGATGTTATGGATAATCATTATGTTGATAATTTAACTATTGGACCAATGGTTTTAAAATCATTAAGAGATTATAATATTACTGCTCCTATAGATGTTCATATTATGGCAAAACCTGTTAATTCTTTAATACCTAAATTTGCAAAAGCTGGAGCTAATTTTATTACTATTCATCCTGAATCAACAGAACATATTGATTATACTTTACAATTAATTAGAGATTGTGGTTGTAAAGCAGGATTAGCTTTAAATCCATCCACACCAATAAATTTTTTAGAATATGTTATGGATAAATTAGATTTAATATTATTAATGTCAGTGAATCCTGGTTTTGGTGGTCAAAGTTTTATTCCATCTACATTAAATAAATTAAAAATTGTTAAAAAAAAAATTTCAAAAGGTAATTATGATATTTTTTTAGAAGTAGATGGGGGTATTAATATTGATAATATAAATGATGTTATTTTATCTGGAGCTAATATTTTAGTTATGGGTTCTGCTATTTTTAATAATATTAATGTTTATGATATTGTTAAAAAAATTAAATTAAAATTAAATAATTTTTATAAGAATATTTGATAATTTTATATTATTTAAAACCATAGTTGGTATTATTTATGAAAAAAAAATCTGTTGTTTTTAGTGCTATAAGACCTTCTGGTGATTTAACCATTGGAAATTATATTGGTGTTATTAAGAAATGGATTGAATTACAAAATAATTATAATTGTTTATATTGTATTGCAGATTTACATGCGTTAAATAATAGTAAAGATATATTTTTAAATAATTGTACTTTAGATACTTTATCTATATATTTAGCTGCAGGTATTGATCCTAATAAAAGTATTATTTTTAAACAATCAGATGTTTATGAGCATACACAATTACAATGGATTTTAAATTATTTTACTAATGTTTCAGAATTGATGAGAATGACTCAATTTAAAAGTAAAATAACGGAAGGGTATAAAGTTGGTAGTAGTTTGTTAAATTATCCATTATTAATGGCTTCAGATATCATTTTATATAATACTAATATTGTTCCGATAGGAAAAGATCAAATTCAACATCTTGAATTTACAAGGAATATAGTTACTCGTTTTAATAAAATTTATGGATCTATTTTTACTTTACCTAATTTTTTAACATTAAAATATGGTTCTAAAATTATGTCATTATTAGAACCATGTAAAAAAATGTCTAAATCAGATATTAATAAAAATAATGTAATATTTTTGTTGGACAATTTAAATTGTGTTGTTGATAAAATAAAAAGATCTGTTACTGATTCTGATAATCCTTCTTTTATTTATTATGATAAAAAAAAAAAACCAGGTATATCTAATTTGTTAGTTATTTTTTCTGAATTAACTAATAAAAATATTATTACTTTAGAAAATTTTTTTTTTAAAAAAAAATATAGTTTTTTAAAAGAAAGATTATCTGATGTTGTTTTAAAATTTTTAATAAAATTACAAAAAAAATATTGGATGTATAGAAAAAATGAATCTTATTTAATAAATATATTAAATAAAGGAGCTTTAAAAGCAAAATTAATAGCTAAAAAAACTTTATATAAAGTTTATAAAGCGATTAATATTTTTTAAAATTTATTTTTTTTTAAAATATATAAGTAATAGTATTAAGTTAAATACAATAAAATATATTATATTTGAAAATATTAAAGAATTATGAATTCCGTATTTTTTTACTATTGGAGAAGATATTATAAAGGTTAATAAAGTTCCTATTGTACCAAATAATAACATTAAATTAATTAATTTTGGTGATGGTTTTTTTGTTTCTAAAGAAATTAATGTAATTAAACTAGTATAGATAGCACTTGAAAAAAAACCTAATTTTATTATTATTATTTTTAATAATTGATAATTTTTAATGTTATTAAATAAAAAAATTAATATAGTTGAAATAAAAAGTAAAATTGAAATTAATTTTTTAATTTCAATTTTTTTAATTATTAAACTAAAAAACCACATTCCTATCATATAACTTGTCCAAAATAAACTTATTATTTTACTAGCTTGTAAAATGTTTAAATTTAAATTATTAGTAATATATGATGGTATCCATGAAATAAAACTTAATTGTCCTAATATATATAATAAAGCTGAAAAAAATAATAAAATTATATTTTTATTTATTTTTATTTTTTTTTTTTTATTTTTTTGTTTTTTATATATTGGAAATTTTATGAAATTAGATAATATAAATATTTTAATATAAATAATATTAATAATTATATAAATATAATACCATGAGTAGTTTTTTTTTAATAAAAATGTATAAATTAAAGGAAAAATTATTCCAGCTATACTAAAAAAAGAATCTGTTATTAATAACATTGAATTTCTTTGATATTTTTTATATAAATTAGTTATTAAAAAAGTTCCAATAGACATTATCATTCCACTGATTACACCAAAAATAAATATTATAAAAGAAAATATTATTATATTTTTACAATAATATAATATTATTAAAGAAAATATATTTAAAATAAAACTAATAGTGATTTGTTGTTTTATTTTTATTTTTTTTATACTCCAATAATTTATAATAATTCCTATTAAAATTCCAAAATTTAAAAAAGTAAATATGTTGCTGATTTCAGATATGGAATAATGAAAATATTTTGCAATTTGATTCATTATTATACCTGTTACAACTACTAATGATCCAATATAAAAATAAGATAGAAAACTTATAATTGTTATTCCTATTTTGTTAAATTTTTTCATGATAAAACCTTTATTTTTTTTTATAAAATTATTTTTAAATATTTTACTTTATTTTATTTTATTATTTATAGTATTATTAAATATAAAAATATTTATTTTTTTTTTTAAAAAATTTTTTTTTAAATTTATTTTATTTGATTAGGTTTTTAATGAAATATTTAATTATTGTTACAGGTCCTCCTTACGGAACTCAAAATTCTAATACTAGTTTTTTATTTTCTAAATCGGTTATTAAATTGGGGCATATATTGTATAGTATTTTTTTTCATTTTGATGGTGTTTTAAATGCAAATAATTTAATTTCTCCTAATAATGATGAATTTAATATTTTACAAGCTTGGAAAGATTTATATGTTAATTATAATGTTAAACTTAATTTATGTTATAGCGCAGCTATGAGAAGAGGGGTTATTAAAAATATTAAAAAAAAATATTCTAATATAAGTAGTTGTTTTAAATTAACTGGATTAATGAAATTAGGTTTTTGTATTAATAAATGTGATAGAGTAATTCAATTTTAAAATATGAATAAAAAATCTATAGCTTTAATATTTTCTTATGCTCCTCATGGAAATAGTTATGGTAGAGAAACGCTAGATCTTGTTTTATCAATTTCTGTTTGTACAAAAATATCTTTATTTTTTTTAGATGATGGTATTTTTCAATTATTTATTAATCAAAATCCTAAATATATATTATCTAAAAATTATGTTAATGCTTTTAAGATATTATTTTCTTTATATAAAATTAATAATTTTTATTGTTGTTTAGATTCTTTAAAAGAAAGAGGTTTAAATAAAAATTTTAATTATTTAATTAATGTTATTTTTTTAAATAATTTTTTTTTAAAAAAAAAAATAAAATTTCATGATCATATTTTAAAATTTTAAGGGGTTTAAATTTGTTACATATTCTTATGAATTCTCCTTTTAAAAATAATAATATCAATAGATTTTCTAAAATGATTGATTTTTTTGATGATTTTTTAGCTATTCAAGATGGTGTTATTATTTCTTTAAAAAATAATTATTTTATTAAATTAATTAAATCATTAACAAAAAATTTATATGTATTAGAAGAAGATTTATTAGCTAGAGGATTTAGAAAGAATATTTCTAGTATTTTTTTTGTTATTAATTATGAACAATTTGTTTTTTTAACTGTTAAGAACAAAAAACAAATTAGTTGGTAATATTATTTTATATTTTTGAGGTAAATATATGTCTACAGTAAATCAATTAGTTAGAAAATCTCGTTTAAGAAAATTTATAAAAACTAATGTTCCAGCTTTAAATAATTGTCCTCAAAAAAGAGGTGTTTGTATACGTGTTTATACTACTACTCCTAAAAAACCTAATTCTGCTTTACGTAAAGTTTGTAGAGTTCGTTTAACTAATGGTTATGAAGTTACTTCTTATATAGGAGGAGAAGGTCATAATTTACAAGAACATTCTGTAATTTTAATTAGAGGTGGTCGTGTTAAAGATTTACCAGGTGTTAGATATCATGTAATAAGAGGAGCTTTAGATTGTGCTGGTGTTAAGAAACGTAATCAAGGTCGTTCTAAATATGGAGTAAAAAAAAGTAAAAAATAGTTTTTTTTTATTTAAATAATTATATTTTTTTTATTGGGGTTTGATATATGCCTAGAAGAAGAGTTATTACTTCACGAAAAATATTACCAGATCCAAAATTTTCTTCAGATCTTTTAGCTAAATTTATTAATATATTAATGGTTCATGGTAAAAAATCTATTTCTGAATTTATTATATATTCTGCTTTAAATTTTTTATCAAAAAAATTAAAAAAAAAAGAGTTAGAAGTTTTTGAATTAGCGTTGGAAAATGTAAGACCTGTTGTAGAAGTAAAATCTAGAAGAGTTGGTGGTTCTACTTATCAAGTACCAGTTGAAGTTCGTCCTGTTAGAAGAAATACTTTAGCGATGAGATGGATTATAGAAGCTGCTAGAAAAAGATTGGATAAATCTATGGTTTTACGTTTACAAAATGAATTATTAGATTCTATAGAAAATAAAGGAAATGCTGTTCGAAAAAAAGAAGAATTACATAGAATGGCTGAAGCTAATAAGGCTTTTGCGCATTATCGTTGGTAATTTATTATAAAATTTTATAAAAGAGAATTTTTATGAGTAGAATTACTCCTATTAAAAATTATAGAAATATTGGAATTAGTGCACATATTGATGCTGGAAAAACTACTACTACTGAAAGAATTTTATTTTATACAGGAGTAAATCATAAAATTGGTGAAGTACATGATGGAGCTGCAACTATGGATTGGATGGAACAAGAACAAGAAAGAGGGATTACTATAACTTCTGCAGCTACAACTACTTTTTGGTCAGGAATGGCAAAACAGTTTTCTAATCATAGAATTAATATTATTGATACTCCAGGTCATGTTGATTTTACAATAGAAGTAGAAAGATCTATGCGTGTTTTAGATGGTGTTGTTATGATATATTGTGCTGTTGGTGGAGTACAACCACAATCTGAAACAGTTTGGAGGCAAGCTAATAAATATAAAATTCCTAGAATAGGTTTTATTAATAAAATGGATAGAACTGGTGCAAATTATTTTAAAGTTCTTGATCAAATTAAAAATCGTTTAGGAATTAATCCTGTTCCAATACATTTAGCAATTGGATCAGAAGAAAATTTTGTTGGAATAATTGATTTAATTAAAATGAAAGCTATTAGTTGGAATGATAATGATAAAGGAGTAACTTTTAAATATAAAAAAATTCCTGAAAATTTAAAAAAAATAGCTTATAAATGGAATCAAAATTTAATTGAAAATGCTGTAGAAAATAATGAATCTTTAATGAATAAATATTTAAATGGTGAAAATTTAAAAGAAAAAGAAATTAAAGATTCATTAAGAAAAAGATCTTTAAATAATGAAATTATTTTAATAACATGTGGTTCAGCTTTTAAAAATAAAGGAGTACAAACATTATTAGATGCAATAATTGAATATCTACCTTCCCCTGTTGATATAAATTCTATTGCTGGTGTATCTGATAATAATATTAAAAAAGTGTTTAGAAATCCTAATGATAAAGAGTATTTTTCTGCTTTAGCTTTTAAAGTTTCTTCTGATCCTTTTGTTGGAAATTTGACTTTTTTTAGAGTTTATTCTGGTATAGTAAAATCTGGAGATACTGTTTTAAATGCTTCAAAATTACAAAAAGAAAGATTTGGTAGAATTGTTCAAATGCATGCTAATAAAAGAGATGAAATAAATGAAGTAAGAGCTGGTGATATTGCAGCAGCTATAGGTTTAAAAAATGTTACTACTGGAGATACTCTTTGTGATTTGAATCATTCTATTATTTTAGAAAAAATGGATTTTCCAGAACCTGTAATTTCTATTTCTGTTGAACCAAAAACAAAAGTAGATCAAGAAAAAATGGGTTTTTCTTTAGGAAAATTAGCTAAAGAAGATCCTTCTTTTCGAGTTTGGACAGATAAAGAATCTAATCAAACTATTATTGCTGGAATGGGGGAATTACATTTAGAAATTATTATTGATAGAATGAAAAGAGAATTTAATATTGATGCTAATATAGGAAAACCTCAGGTTGCATATAGAGAAACTATTAGTTCTTCAATTAAAAATATTGAAGGTAAATATATTAAGCAATCAGGAGGAAGGGGACAATATGGTCATGTTGTTATTGATTTATTTCCTTTAAATGATAATAATAAAAATTATGAGTTTATTAATGATATTAAAGGTGGAGTAATACCAGGAGAATATATTTCTTCTATTGATAAAGGAATACAGGAACAATTAAATTGTGGTCCTTTAGCTGGTTATCCAGTGGTAAATGTTGGTGTTAGATTACATTATGGTTCTTATCATGATGTTGATTCTTCTGAATTGGCTTTTAAAATGGCGTCTTCTATAGCATTTAGAAATGCTTTTAAAAAATCTAATCCGATACTTTTAGAACCTATTATGAAAGTTGAAATTGAAACTCCAGAAGAATATATGGGTGATGTGATAGGAGATTTAAATCGAAGAAGAGGAATTATAGAAGGAATGAATAATGATAATGGAAATTTATTTAATAAAATTGTTTATGCTAATATTCCATTATCTGAAATGTTTGGTTATGCTACAGATTTACGCTCAAAAACACAAGGAAGAGCTTCTTATACAATGGAATTTTTAAAATATTTAGAAACTCCAAAAAATATTTCTAAAAATATTTTAAAATTAGAACATGTTTAATAATTACAATTATTTTATTTTTTTAAATATTATAAATATATATATTTTATTATAAGGGTTAAATAAAAATTATGTCTAAAAAAAAATTTGAACGTTCTAAAGTACATATTAATGTTGGAACAATTGGTCATGTTGATCATGGAAAAACAACTTTAACAGCTGCAATAACTACTGTTTTATCAAAAAAATATGGTGGTTTAGCTAAAGCTTTTGATCAAATAGATAATGCTCCTGAAGAAAAAGCTAGAGGTATTACAATTAATACTTCACATGTTGAATATGATACTTTAATTAGGCATTATGCTCATGTTGATTGTCCAGGACATGCTGATTATATTAAGAATATGATTACTGGAGCAGCTCAAATGGATGGTGCTATTTTAGTTGTTGCTGCTACTGATGGTCCGATGCCTCAAACTAGAGAACATATTTTATTAGCTCGTCAGGTTGGTGTTCCTTATATTGTAGTTTTTTTAAATAAATGTGATATGGTTGATGATGAAGAATTATTAGAATTAGTAGAAATGGAAGTTCGTGATTTATTAACTCAATATGATTTTCCAGGTGATACTACTCCTATTATAAGAGGATCTGCTTTAAAAGCTTTAGAAGGTGATGTTAAATGGGTAGAAAAAATTTTTGAATTATCTGATTTTTTAGATAAATATATTCCTAATCCAAAAAGAGTAATTAATGAACCATTTTTATTACCGATAGAAGATGTTTTTTCTATTTCAGGAAGAGGAACTGTTGTTACTGGAAGAGTAGAAAAAGGTATTATAAAAGTTGGAGAAGAAGTAGAGATTGTTGGAATTAAAGAAACTATTAAAACTACTTGTACTGGTGTTGAAATGTTTAGAAAATTATTAGATGAAGGAAGAGCTGGTGAAAATGTTGGTGTTTTATTACGAGGAACAAAAAGAGAAGAAATAGAAAGAGGACAAGTTTTATCTAAACCTGGTGCTATTCTTCCTCATATGAAATTTGAAGCTGAAGTTTATATTTTATCTAAAGAAGAAGGTGGTAGACATACTCCATTTTTTAAGGGATATAGACCTCAATTTTATTTTAGAACAACAGATGTTACTGGTTTTATTGAGGTTCCAGAAGGAATAGAAATGGTTATGCCTGGTGATAACATTAAAATGTTTGTTACATTGATTTATCCTATTGCTATGGATAATGGTTTACGTTTTGCTATTCGAGAAGGTGGAAAAACAGTCGGTGCTGGAATAGTTACTAAAGTGATAAGTTAGTAATTATTTTTATATTTTAATATATTAAATAAATTTTTTCATGTATTTTATTAATATTTTATATTATATTAATGAATTTTTACTTTAATAAATTTTTTATTAAGTTAAAATTATTTTATAAATTTTATATAATTTGGAGTTTTTGGTTAATGCAAAACCAAAGAATTAGAATACGTCTTAAAGCTTTTGATCATAGATTAATTGATCAATCTACTTTAGAAATTGTTGAGACTGCAAAAAGAACTGGAGCAAAAGTTAATGGTCCTATTCCTTTACCTACTAAAAAAGAAAGATTTACTATTTTAGTTTCTCCTCATGTTAATAAAGATGCTAGGGATCAATATGAAATTCGTACACATAAAAGGTTAATTGATATTATTAAATCTACTGAAAAAACTGTTGATGCTTTAATGCGTTTAGACCTTGCTGCTGGAGTGGATGTGCAAATAAGTTTAGATTAATTTTAATAAGGATTTTAAATATTATATAAAGGAGAAAATTTTTATATGGTTGGTTTGATTGGTAAAAAAATAGGAATGACTCGTTTTTTTATGGATAGTGGAAGATCTATTGGAGTAACAGTAATTTTTTTTCAAAATCATTATATTACTCAAATGAAAAATATTAGTAATGATGGTTATAATGCTATACAATTAACTACTGGTTTTAAAAAAAAAAAAAAAATAAAAAAAACAGAAATAGGTCATTTTTTAAAATCTGGTGTAAAAGTTGGTAATGGTTTGTGGGAATTTCGTTATATAAAAAATGATAATTATTTTTTAGGAAAAAAAATTGATATTAATATTTTTAAAAAAATTAAAAGTGTTAATGTAACTGGTTTTTCTAAAGGAAAAGGTTTTTCTGGTACTGTGAAAAGATGGAATTTTAGCATGCAAGATGCTACTCATGGTAATTCTTTATCACATAGAGCTCCTGGATCTATTGGGCAAAATCAAACTCCAGGAAGAGTATTTAAAGGTAAAAAAATGGCAGGACAATTAGGTAATAAGCGTATAACTATAAAAAATTTAAATATTATAAAAATAGATTTTTTAAGAAATTTATTATTAGTTAAAGGTTCTGTTCCTGGGTGTAAAGGATCTTTTGTTATTGTTAAGCCCGTAATAAATATTTTAGGGGTTATATAATGAAATTATTTTTAAAGGATTCATCTAAAAAATTTATACATGTTTCAGATTCTGTTTTTAATTATGTTTTTAATCAAACGTTAATTCATCAACTTATTGTTTCTTATAAATGTTGTATGAGGAAAGGTACAAAAGCGCAAAAAAGTCGTTCGCAGGTTTCTGGTTCAGGAAAAAAACCATGGCGTCAAAAAGGAACTGGTAGAGCTAGAGTTGGTTCTATCAGAAGTCCTATTTGGCGTTCTGGTGGTGTAACATTTGCTGCAAGTTATAAAAAATATACTAAAAAAGTAAATAAAAAAATGTATAGGGGAGCTATTAAAAGTATTTTTTCGGAATTAATACGTCAAAATAGAATATTTTTATTTAAAGATTTTTATATTGATTTTCCTAAAACTAAATTATTGATAAATAAGTTGAATAATTTTAATGTTAAAAATGTAGTAATTTTGACTGTTAAATTTGATAAAAATATTTTTTTAGCTGCAAGAAATTTGTATAAAGTTAATGTTTTTGATATTTATTCTATTAATCCTTTAAGTTTAATTAATTGTGAAAAAGTTATTATTACAGTAAAAGCTATAAAAAAAATTGAGGAAATGTTAATATGATTAATAATAATTATATTTTTAAGGTGTTATTATCTCCTTATTTTTCTGAAAAATCTAATATTCTTATTAAAAAACGTAATGTTATAGTGTTAAAGGTTATGGTTTCTGCAAATAAAATTGATATTAAAAAAGCTGTAAAAAAATTATTTAATGTACAAGTAAAAAGTGTTAATACAGTGTTAATGAAAGGTAAAAAAAAAAAAAATAATAAAAATGTTATTTTTAAAAAAAGTTGGAAAAAGGCTTATGTTACTTTAAAAGAAGGTCATAATTTAAATTTTATTAATAATAAAGAATAAAGTTTTATATTAAAGGAAATAACTATGGTTATTTTAAAGTGTAATCCTACTTCTTCTGGAAGAAGGCATCTTGTAAAAGTAGTTAACCCTATTTTGCATAAAGGAAAACCTTTTAAAAAATTATTATATAAAAAAAATAAAACTGGTGGAAGAAATAATTTAGGTAGAATTACTACTAGGCATATTGGAGGCGGTCATAAAAAAGTATTTAGAAAAATTGATTTTAAGCGTTTAAAAGATGGAATTCCTGCTGTGGTAGAGCGTTTAGAATATGATCCTAATAGAACAGCAAATATTATTTTAATTTTATATAAAGATGGATTAAGAAATTATATTTTATCTCCTAAGAATATTAAAGTAGGAGATGTTGTTATTTCTGGTAAAAATTCTCCTATTAATATAGGAAATGCATTACCTATGATGTTTATTCCTTTAGGTACTATTTTGCATAATATAGAAATGAAACCTGGAAAAGGAGGACAATTAGCTAGATCTGCAGGGAGTTATGCACAGTTAATTTCTAAAGATAATTTTTATGTTTCTTTGCGTTTGCGATCTGGAGAAATAAGAAAAGTTTTATCTTCTTGTAGAGGAACTATTGGAGAAGTTGGAAATTCTGAATATATGTTAAGATCTTTAGGAAAAGCTGGTGCTTCTCGTTGGAGAGGGATTAGACCAACAGTTCGCGGTACTGCAATGAATCCTGTTGATCATCCTCATGGTGGTGGTGAAGGAAGAAATTTTGGTAAACATCCAGTAACTCCTTGGGGATTGCAAACAAAAGGTAAAAAAACTAGAAATAATAAAAGAACACAAAAATTTATTATTCGTAATCGTACTAAATAATTTTTTTTTTTGGAGGTTTTATGCCGCGTTCATTAAAAAAAGGTCCTTTTGTAGATTTTAGTCTTTTTAAAAAAATAGAAAAATCTTTAAAGAATAATGATAAAAAAATATTAAGAACTTGGTCTCGTCGTTCAACTATTATACCTAATATGATTGGTTTAACTATTTCAGTACATAATGGTAGAAAACATATACCTGTTTATATTACAGAAGATATGGTAGGTCATAAATTAGGGGAATTTTCTATAACTAGGACTTTTAAAGGTCATTCTGCTGATAGAAAAATAAAAAAAAATGTGGATAAAAAATAAGGATCATTTTTATGGTAGAAATAATAGCAAAGTGTTTTAAAATAAAATCTTCTGTTCAAAAATTAAGATTGGTAGTAAATTTAATAAAAGGGAAAAAAGTTTTATTTGCTTTGGATTTTTTAAATAATAGTTCAAAAAAATCTTCTTTTTTAATAAAAAAATTATTACATTCAGTTATTGCAAATGCAGAACATAATAATAATATTAATAATTTAAGTGATTTAATTATTAAAAATATTTTTGTTGATCAAGGACCTACTAGTAAAAGAATGATGCCTAGAGCTAAAGGAAGAGCAGATCGTATTTTAAAAAGAACTAGTAAAATTACTATTATAGTTTCTAATGTTTTATAGTAATATTTTTTTTGGAGAATGTTATGGGTCAAAAAGTACATCCTAATGGAATTAGATTAGGAATAATTAAATCTTGGAATTCTGTTTGGTTTTCTAATACTAAAGATTTTTCTCGTAATCTTTATGGGGATTTTAAAGTAAGATCTTTTTTAATTAAAAAATTATTTAAAGCTTCAATTTCTAAAATTATAATAGAAAGACCATCTAAAATTATTCGTGTTACAATACATACTGCTAGACCAGGTATTGTTATAGGAAAAAAGGGAGAAGATGTTGAAAAATTAAGAGCTATAATATCTAAAATATCTGGAGTTCCTGCTCAAATTAATATATCTGAAATAAGAAGACCGGAATTAGATGCTAAATTAGTAGCTGATAATATTAAAGTTCAATTAGAACGACGTGTTATGTTTAGAAGAGCTATGAAAAGATCTGTTCAAAATGCTATGCGTCAAGGAGCTAAAGGAATTAAAATAGAAGTTAGTGGAAGGTTAGGGGGAGTAGAAATTGCTAGAACAGAGTGGTATAGAGAAGGAAGAGTTCCTTTACATACTTTTAGAGCGGATATTGAATATAATACTTCTGAAGCTCATACAACTTTTGGTTTAATTGGTATAAAAGTTTGGATTTTTAAAGGAGAGATTTTAGGTGGTATGAAAATTATTAAAAATAAAGAAAATAATTTTACATATCCTAAAAAAAATAATAGATATATTCGAAAATAAAAAAAGGGTTATATTTATGTTGCAACCTAAAAAAACAAAATTTAGAAAAATGCATAAAGGAAGAAATAGAGGATTAGTATTTAATGATATTATTATTTTTGGAACTTTTGGTTTAAAAGCTGTTACCAGAGGAAGATTAACAGCTAGACAAATAGAATCTGCTAGAAGAGTTATTACTAGATCTATTAAAAGGGTTGGGAAAATTTGGATAAGAGTTTTTCCAGATAAGCCTATTACTAAAAAACCTTTAGAAGTTAGAATGGGTAAAGGAAAAGGAAATGTTGAATATTGGGTTTCTTTAGTGCAACCTGGAAAAATATTATATGAAATTAGTGGTGTTTCTGAGGAGATTTCTAAACTTGCTTTAAAATTAGCTTCAGATAAATTACCAATTAAAACAATATTTGTTAATAAGATGAAAGCATTATGAATATAAAAAAGTTAAGAAAAAAAAAAAATTCTTTTTTAAATATTTATTTATTAAAATTATTTAAAGAACAATTTAATTTAAGAATGCAATTAGGTTCTGGAAAATTAAAACAATTGCATTTATTAAGAAAAGTTCGTCGTAATATTGCAAGAATAAAAACTATTATTACAGAAAATAAGAAAAATAATTATGAAAAATAAAACTATTTTAATTGGTAATGTTTTAAATAATAAAATGCAAAAATCAGCAACTGTAGTAATTAAAAGATTTGTTAAACATCCTATTTATGGAAAGTATATAAAAAAAACTACAAAATTACATATACATGATGAAAAAAATGTTTGTTCGATAGGGGATCTTGTAGAAATTTCTTCTTGCAGACCAATATCAAAAACTAAATCTTGGAAATTATTACGTATAATTAAAAAATCTATTTTTTTATATAATAAATAATTTTAATTTTTTTTTTAAAAAATATAAATATTTTAAGTAGGAATTATATGATACAAGAACAAACTATATTAAATGTAGCAGATAATTCAGGAGCTAAAATTGTAATGTGTATTAAAGTTCTTGGAGGCTCTAAAAGACGTTATGCAGGAATTGGAAATATTATTAAAGTTGCTATAAAAGAAGCAATACCAAGAGGAAAGGTTAAAAAAGGGGAAGTTTTTAGAGCAATTGTTGTAAGAACAAAAAAAGGTATTCGTAGAATTGATGGTTCGTTAATACGTTTTGATAGTAATTCTTGTGTTATATTAAATAACACAGATCAACCTATTGGAACTAGGATTTTTGGTCCGGTTACAAGAGAATTAAGAATAGAAAAATTTATGAAAATAATCTCTTTGGCTCCAGAAGTTTTATAAGGATTATATATTATGTCTTTAAAATTAAATTATAATGATAAAGTTATTATTATTACTGGAAAATATAAAGGAAAAATAGGTTTTATTAGTAATATAGTTTCTTCAAAAAAAGTTATTGTAAAAGGTATTAATTTAGTTACTAAACATCAAAAACCAATTCCTTCACAAAATAAAATTGGTTCGATAATTAAAAAAGAAGCATGTATTGATATTTCTAATATAGCTATTTTTAATACTTTAACAAATAAAGCAGATAAAATTATTTATAAATTTAAAAAAGGTAAAAAAGTACGTTTTTTTAAATCTAACGGAAAAGAATTAGGAATGAATTAATGACTGTTTTATATCATTATTATAAAAATGTAATTATTAAGGATTTAATGTTAAAGTTTAATTATACTTCTATTATGCAAGTTCCTAAAATTGAAAAAATTACATTAAATATGGGTGTTGGTTTAGGTTGTACAAATAAAAAAATATTAGATTTTGCTATTTCAGATTTAACTTTAATATCTGGTCAAAAACCTATTATTACTAAAGCTCGTAAATCTATTGCTGGTTTTAAAATAAGAAAAGGTTATGCTATAGGATGTAAAGTAACTTTAAGAGGTTTAAAAAAATGGGATTTTTTATATAGATTAATTACTATTGCTATCCCTAGAATACGTGATTTTAGAGGTTTTTTTTTAAAATCTTTTGATGGTAAAGGAAATTTTAATATTGGAATTAAAGAACAAATTATTTTTCCAGAAATAAATTATGATAAAATAGATCAGTTAAGGGGAATGGATATTTCTATTACTACTAGCGCTAAATCTGATAAAGAAGGTTATGCTCTTTTATCTTCTTTGAATTTTCCTTTTCGTGTATAATATTTTATTTAAAGGATTTTAAAAAAATGGCAAAAGAATCTATAAAAGCTAGAGAATTAAAACGTGTATTTTTATATAATAAATTTTTATTACAACGTAAAAAATTAAAAAATATTATATCTAATGTTAATTATTCTGAATCTGAACGTTGGAATGCTATGTTAAAATTGCAAACTTTTCCTCGTGATTCTAGCCCTATTCGTCAAAGAAATAGATGTTTACAAACAGGTAGGCCTCATGCTTATTTAAGAAAATTTGGATTAAGTAGAATTAAGTTGCGTGAAGCAGCTATGCGAGGAGAAGTTCCTGGTTTAAAAAAGGCTAGTTGGTAATAGTAATTTAAAAATTTTAAATAAAGGAGTTATATTATATGAGTATGCAAGATTCTATATCAGATATGTTAACACGTATTAGAAATGCTCAGTTTTCAAATAAATATTCAGTTTTAATGCCTTCTTCTAAAATAAAAATTTCTATTAGTAATGTTTTAAAAAATGAAGGTTATATTAAAGATTTTTTAATTCAAAAAAATAATTTTAAACCTATTTTAAAAATTTATTTAAAGTATTATAAAGGTTTGCCTGTTATTGAGAATATAATTAGAGTTAGTAAACCAAGTTTAAGAATTTATAAAAGTTTTAAAAATTTAATGAAAGTTATGTCTGGTTTTGGAATTTCTATTATATCTACTTCAAAAGGTATTATGACAGATAAAATGGCTCGTAATATTGGTTTAGGTGGAGAAGTTCTTTGTAATGTATCTTAATAATATGGAGAAAAAANATGTCTCGTATTGCTAAATTACCTATTTTAGTTCCTTTGGAAGTAAAAATTACATTGAATAAAAATAAAATAAAAGTTAAAGGACCTAATGGTATTTTAATATATAATATTAATAAAAATGTTGAAATAAAATATATTAATAATGTATTAAAATTTAATGTAAAAAAAAAAAATATGTATGCTTGGTCTCAAGCAGGAACTTGTCGTTCTTTAATTAATTCTATGATTTTAGGAGTTACTGATGGTTTTTTTAAAAAACTTTATTTATTTGGTGTAGGTTATAGAGTTTTAGAAATAAAAAATAATATTATTAGTCTTTCTTTAGGATATTCGCATATTATAAAATATAAATTTCCTTTAGATATTATAATAAAAAATATTTCTCAAAATGAAATATTAATTGAAGGTATTGATAAGCAAAAAGTTGGTCAAATTGCTTCTGATATAAGATCTTATCGAGTACCAGAATCTTATAAAGGAAAAGGTATTAGGTATGAAAATGAATATATTCGTATTAAAGAAGCTAAAAAGAAATAAATTTATTGGGTAATAAATTTTATGTTAAATAAAAAAAAATGTCGTATTCGTAGAGCTTGTAAAGTTCGTTTAAATTTAAAAAAATCAAATAAAGTTCGTTTATTAGTTCATAGAACATCTCGTCATATTTATGCACAAATTATTTTACCTAAAAGTTTTTTTGTTTTAGTTTGTGCTTCTACTTTAGAAAAAAATATTATTAAAAATTTAAAATATACTGGCAATAAAGAGGCTGCTATTTTAATTGGAAAAATTATTGCTATTAGATCTCTTGAAAAAGGAATTAAAGAAGTTTCTTTTGATCGTTCTGGGTTTAAATATCATGGTAGAATTAAGGTTTTAGCTGAATCTGCTAGAAAACATGGATTACATTTTTAAGGTAAATGGGNATGAATAATTTTGATAAAAAAAATATTAATGAACTAAATGAAAAATTAATAACAGTTAATAGAGTATCAAAAACAGTTAAAGGTGGTAGGATTTTTTCTTTTACTGCTTTAACTGTAGTTGGAAATGGAAAAGGTTCGGTAGGTTTTGGTTATGGTAAAGCTAGAGAAGTTCCATCAGCTATTCAGAAAGCTATGGAGAAAGCTAGAAAAAATATGATTCAAGTTAATTTAAATAAAAAAACTATACAGTATTCTATTTATAGTTCTCATACTGGTTCTAATGTTTTTATGAAACCAGCTTCTGAGGGAACTGGAATTATTGCTGGTGGAGCAATGAGAGCTGTATTAGAGGTAGCTGGAATAAAAGATATATTAGCAAAAACTTATGGTTCAACAAATCCTATTAATGTTGTTCGTGCTACTATTAAAGGATTAAGAAATATGAAATCTCCGGAATTTATTGCTGAAAAAAGAAATAAAAATTTAGAAGATATTTTAGGTGAATAATATATGAATGATTTTATTTCTATTACACAAATAAAAAGTAAGATAGGAATTATTAAAAAACATAAATTAATATTATTAGGTTTAGGGTTGCGTTATATTGGTCATACTGTTTTTAGAAAAAATACTAAATCTTTACAAGGAATGATAAATAAAGTTATTTATATGTTAAAAATAAATAATTAATAAAAANTATAAATTTGGAAAATATAAATTATGTACCTTAATACTATTTCTTCGATAAATAAATTATGTAAAAGTAAAAAAAGATTAGGAAGAGGAATAGGATCAGGTTTTGGTAAAACTTCTGGAAGGGGTCATAAAGGTCAAAAATCTAGATCTGGTGGAAAAGTTCGTTTAGGATTTGAAGGAGGTCAAACTCCTTTATATAGAAGATTGCCTAAATTTGGTTTTGTTTCTAGAAAAAAAATATTTAATGATGAAGTTCGTTTATCTGAAATAGAATCTTTATATAAATCTGGAAAAATTAATGATAAAATAATTAATTTATATATTTTAAAAAAATTTAATATTGTAAAAAAAAATATAAAATATGTAAAAATTATTTCTTCAGGAAGAATTTTTTTTCCTGTTATTGTAGAAGGTTTAAAAGTTACTAAAGGAGTTTTTTCTAAAATTAAAATTTTAGGTGGAATTGTTAAGGAATCTTAATTAGTTATGTTTAAATGTTTAGGGTTAAATTTAAGTAAAAATAGTTTTTATGAATTAAAGAATCGTTTGTTTTTTTTATTAATTTCTGTTATTGTTTTTAGATTAGGTTGTTTTATTCCTATACCTGGAATAAATACTTCGGTATTATCACAAATTTTTGTTAAAAAACATGGAACGATTATTGATATGTTTAATATTTTTTCTGGAGGTTCTTTAAGCAGAGCTTCTATTTTTACTTTAGGTGTTATGCCATATATTTCTGCTTCTATTATTATACAGTTGTTAACATTAGTTGTTCCTTTTTTAAAGGAAATTAAAAAAAATGGAGAAAGTGGAAATTTAAAAATCAATGAATATATTAGATATACTACAGTTTTTTTTGCTTTTTTTCAAGCTATAGGAATTTCTTTTGGTTTGCCTAATATTTTAGGAATATATCATTTAGTAATAAATCCAAATATTTTTTTTTATCTTATATCTATAATAACTTTAGTTACTGGAACAGTATTTTTGATGTGGTTAGGTGAATTAATTACTGAAAAAGGTATTGGAAATGGTATTTCAATATTTATTTTTATAGGGATTATTTCTGAAATTCCATATCATTTTTTAAATATTATTTTTCAGATAAAACAAGGAAATTTTTCATTTTATTTATTTTTAATGTTATTTTTTTTGTTATTTTTTTTACTTTATGTTATAGTTTTTATAGAATGTAGTCAAAGAAAAATAAAAGTTTTTTATTCTAGAAGACAGTATACACAACGTTCTTATAAAGAAAAAAATTCTTATTTACCATTAAAAATAAATATTTCTGGAGTTATACCATCTATTTTTTCTTCAAGTATAATAATTTTTCCAACAACAATTTGTTCTTGGTTAAATGCTGATAATTTTTTAGTTTATTATTATAATATTATTAAAAATTTTTTTTTATATTTTCATATTAATACATTAATATATATTATAATATATTCTTGTTTAATTATTTTTTTTTGTTTTTTTTATAGTTTATTAATATTTAATCCTAAAGAAGTATCTAAGAATTTAAAAAAATCTGGAGTTTTTATTTTTGGTATTAGGCCTGGTTTTAAAACAGAAAATTATATTAAAAAAATTATGTTTCGAGTTACTTTTATAGGATCTTTTTATATTATTTTAATATGTTTAATTCCAGATATTATAAAAGATTTTTTTTATATTCCTTTTTATTTTGGAGGAACTTCTTTTTTAATTGTTACAGTGGTTATTATAGATTTTATTTCTCAAATACAAACATTAATGTTATCAAGTCAATATAAAAATGTTTTAAAAAAGTCAAATTTAAATTTTAATAAAAAATATTATTAATATAATATTTTTATTTTTTATAGGTATTATATGAAAGTTAGAGCTTCTGTAAAAAAATTATGTCGTCATTGTAAAATTTTCCGTAGAAATAATATAATACGTGTGTTTTGTTCTAATGACCCAAAACACAAACAAAGACAAGGTTAAATATTATATATTATATTTATATTTATATTTTTTTTATTAATTAGGAGTTATATTTTGTGCGTATTGCAGGTATTAATGTTCCTGAAAATAAACATACTGTTATTGCATTAACTTCCATTTATGGAATTGGTAAAAGTAGAGCAAAAATGATTTGTTTTAGTATTGGTGTTAAATTAAATGTTAAAATATCGGAGTTATCTGATAAAAAAATAGATAAAATAAGAGAAAAAATTTCTAAATTTGTTATTGAAGGAGATTTAAGAAGAGAAGTTACATTAAATATTAAAAGATTGATGGATTTAGGTTGTTACAAAGGATTTCGTCATAGAAAAAATTTACCGGTAAATGGTCAAAGAACAAAAACAAATGCTCGAACTCGAAAAGGTTCTAGAAAAATAATTAAAAAATAATTAGGTTATTTAAATAATGATAAAAAAAAATATTAAAATTAAAAAACGTATTAAAAAAAAAATATTAGATGGAATAGTTCATATTCATGCTTCTTTTAATAATACTATTGTAACAATTACTGATCGACAAGGTAATACTTTAGGTTGGGCTACTTCTGGAGGATCTGGTTTTAGAGGTTCTAGAAAATCCACACCTTTTGCAGCACAAGTTGCTGCAGAACGATGTACGGAATTAGTAAAAGATTATGGAATTAAAAATTTAGAAGTAATGGTAAAAGGTCCAGGTCCTGGAAGGGAATCTACTATAAGAGCTTTAAATAATTTAGGTTTTCGTATTACTAATATTACAGATGTTACCCCTATACCTCATAATGGGTGTAGACCTCCTAAAAAAAGAAGGGTGTAAAATTTTATAAGGAAAAATTTTTTNATGGCAAGATATTTAGGGCCAAAATTAAAATTAAGTCGTAGAGAAGGAACAGATTTATTTTTAAAATCTGGTTTAAGAGGAATGGATTCTAAATGTAAAATTGATCATCCTCCTGGTCAACATGGTTTTAAAAAACCAAGATTATCTGAATATGGAATACAATTAAGAGAAAAACAAAAAGTTAGAAGGTTGTATGGTATTTTAGAACGTCAATTTCATAATTATTATAAAAAAGCAGTAAAATTAAAAGGGAATACAGGAGAAAATTTATTAATTTTATTAGAAAATCGTTTAGATAATATTGTTTATCGTATAGGTTTTGGTTCTACTAGAGCTGAATCTAGACAATTGGTAAATCATAAATCTATAATGGTAAATAATAAAATTATTAATATTCCTTCTTATCAAGTATTAATTAATGATGTTATTTCAATTAAAGAAAAAGCAAAGAATCAGTTACGTATTAAAGCAGCTTTATCTTTATCAGAACAAAGAGAACAACCAGTTTGGTTAGAAGTTGACAAAATAAAAATGTTTGGTATTTTAAAAAAAAATCCTGATCGTTCTGATTTACCAGCAGAGATTAATGAACATTTAATTGTAGAATTATATTCTAAATAAAATTTATAAAGTTATAAGAGGGTATATATGCATGGTTTTATTTCTGATTTTTTAAAACCTCAAATAGTTGATATAAAACATGTAAGTAAAACACATTCTAAGATTATTTTGGAACCATTAGAAAGAGGTTTTGGTCATACTTTGGGAAATGCGTTAAGAAGAATTTTGTTATCTTCAATTTCTGGTTGTGCTGTTACTGAAGTTGAAATAGATGGAGTTGTTCATGAATATAGCAGTAAAGAAGGTGTAAAGGAAGATATTTTAGAAATTTTATTAAATTTAAAAGGTTTGGCGATTAAATTACATAAAAAAGATGAAGGTTTTATGACTTTAAAAAAAACAGGTATTGGAATTGTTTTAGCTTCTGATATTATACATGATTCTAGTATAGAAATTATTAATTTAGATCATTTGATATGTAATTTAACATATGAGTATGCATCTATAAGTATGAAAATAAAAGTACAAAAAGGTATAGGTTATGCTTCTTCTTTGACAAGAAGAAATAAAATTTTAGATTCTGAAAAATCTTTAATAGGAAAATTGTTTCTTGATGCTTGTTATAGTCCTATTGATAGAATTTCTTATTCTGTAGAACCTGCTCGTATTGAAAAAAGAACTGATTTAGATAAATTAATTATTGAAATGGAAACTAATGGAGCGATTGATCCAGAAGAAGCAATAAGAACAGCTGCTACAATTTTATCTGAACAATTAGAAGCTTTTATATATTTTAAAGATTTAGAACAACCAGAAATAAAAGAATTAAAACCTGAATTTGAACCTATTTTATTAAGACCGGTTGATGATTTAGAGTTAACTGTTCGTTCTGCTAATTGTTTAAAAGCAGAAGCTGTTCATTATATTGGAGATTTAGTTCAAAAAACAGAAGTAGAATTATTAAAAACTCCTAATTTAGGAAAAAAATCTTTAACAGAAATAAAAGATGTTTTATCTTCTAGAAATTTATCATTAGGTATGAAATTAGAAAATTGGCCTCCAAATAGTATTGTTGAATAAAATATGATTATTTTTTTTTATAATTTATAAAAATTATAGGGTTGATATTATGAGACATAGAAAAAGCGGTCGTAAATTAAATAAAAAAAGCGATCATTTAAAGATAATGTTTAGAAATATGGTTTGTTCTTTATTACGTTATGAAATAATAAAAACAACTTTAGCTAAAGCTAAAGAATTAAGAAAAATTGTAGAACCTTTAATTACTATTGCTAAAAAAGATTCTATATATCATAGAAGAATTGTTTTTTCTAATGTTCGTAATAATTTTATTGTTTCTAAGTTATTTAATGATTATGGTCCTTATTTTTTTAAAAGACCTGGTGGTTATACACATATATTTAAATGTGGTTATAGAAAAGGTGATAATGCTCCTATTGCTTATATAAAGTTTGTTGGTAGATTATATAGTAATGTTAAAAAATAATTTTATTAATAATATTTTTTATAAACGGGAGGGTTATTTCCCGTTTATTATATTTTTTTTAAAAAAATAAATAAAATTTATTATAAAATATCTTTTTTTTTAATCCATTTATGATTTGCGTTATAAAATTCTTTTGCGTTTATTTTTTTTGATCCAGATATTTGTAATTTTTTAATTTTTAATATTTTTTTTTTAGTTTGTATTTTAATTCCATTTTTTGTAATTGATAATATAGTTCCTGGTTTATTTTTATTTTTTTTTTTATCTTGTAATGTTTTAGCTTTCCAAATTTTTATGGTTTTTTTTTTAATATTAAAATAAACACTTGGCCATGGGTTAAAAGCTTTTATCATTCTTTCTATAGTTTTACTTTTTTTTTTTTTCCAGTTTATTTTTCCATGTTTTTTTTTTATTTTTTTTGCGTAAAAAATTTTTTTTGTTTTTTGTTTTTTTGTTTTTATTTTTTTTGATTTTTTTATTTTTTTTAAAATATATATTAATGCTTTTATTCCTATTTGATTTAGTTTTTTATTTAATGTTATGTTTGTATCTTTTTTTTTTATTTTGTAGTTAAATGAGCATATTATATTCCCTTGATCAATATATTTATTCATTTTTATAATAGTTATTCCTGTTTTTTTATCTCCTTTTAGTAATGCCCATTGTATAGGGCAAGCTCCTTGCCATCTAGGAAGTAATGATGGATGTATATTAATACATCCTAATGGAAATAATTTTAATATTTTTTTTGGAATAATAAATCCGTAAGCAATTACTATCATAAGATTTGCTTTAAAAGATTTTATTTTATTTATTGTTTTTTTTTTATTTAAATTTTTAGGTTGGTATATTTTTATTTTGTTTTTTTTTGCTATTTTTTTTACTGGTGAAATTTTTATTTTCATTTTTCTGTTTTTTTTTGTATCTGGTTTTGTTAAAACTGCTATTATTTTATATTTTTTTTTACATAATTTTTTTAAATGTTTTGAAGAAAATTTAGGAGTTCCAGCAAATAATATTTTTATTTTTTTTTTTTTTATTTTCATTTTTTTATTTTATATGTAATCTATAAATAATTTTCCTATAAGGTGATCTATTTCATGTTGTATACAAATTGATAATATTGATTTTGCTTGAAATATATATTTTTTACCAAAATAATTTAATGTAGAAACTTTTATTATTTTTGATCTTGTAATTATTCCTTTTTTATTAGGAATTGATAAACATCTTTCTTCAAATTTTATTTTTCCTTTTTTTTTTATTATTTTAGGATTAATTAATACCATCGGTGTATTTATATTTAATAATTTTTCTATTACTATAATTTGCAAATGGATATTAATTTGTGTTGCAGCTAAACCTATTCCATTTTTTTTTTTCATTATTTTAAACATTTTATTTATTATTTTTTGTATATTATAATTTATTTTTTTTACTGGTTTTGCTTTAATTCTTAATCTTTTATCTGGATATTTTAAAATTTTTAACATTTTTATTTTATAGATATATTTAATTTTTTATTATTATTTTTTATATAATTTATAATTTAATATTATTTATTTATTTTAAATTATTATTTTTTATTTAAAATTTAATATTTTATGGTATTTTATTATGAAAATTAATAAATGTATAGAAGGTTCTTTTGGTTTATTTGGAAATCCTATTAAGCATTCTAAATCACCATTAATTCATAATTTTTTTTCTAAAATTATGAATATTAATTATATTTATAAATCTTATTGTGTTTCTAAAAATGATTTTTATAATATTTTAAATAATTTTTTTTTAAATAATGGTTTAGGAGCAAATATTACTTCTCCTTTTAAAGAATTAGCTTATGATTTTTCTGATATTTTAAGTAAAGAAGCTAAAATTTCTGGTTCTGTAAATACTTTATTAAAATTACGTAATGGTATGATTTTCGGTGATAATACAGATGGTTTAGGTTTATTGTATGATTTAAATAGATTAAAATATATAAAAAAAAATAAAAAAGTATTAATTATTGGTGCTGGTGGAGCAGTAAAAGGTATTTTATTATCTTTGTTTTCTTTAAATTGTTCTGTTTATATTTTAAATAGAACTGATTTAAGGGTATTAAAATTAATTAAAAAATTTAAATTTTTTGGAAAGATAAGAAATTTTAATTCTAAAAAATATTTTAAAAAAAAATTTGATTTAATAATTCATGCTACTTCTTTAGGTTATTATGGAAAGTTTCCATTAATTAAAAATTTTTTAGTAAATAAACATGTTCCTTGTTATGATTTATTTTATAGTAATTCTATTACTCCTTTTTTATCTTGGTATAAAAAAAATGGTGGAAATTTAATTTCTGATGGATTTGGAATGTTAATTTCTCAAGCTGCATATTCTTTTAAATTATGGCATGGTGTTTTACCTAATATTGATTTTGTTATAGATTTTTTTAAAAAAAAAAAAATAATAAAAACTTGACTCTTTTATTTTCTTCTGTGAAAATATAATTTGTTTTATTTTTGTTTTTTTTTATATATAAAATAATTGTCCCCTTCGTCTAGAGGTTAGGACATTGCCCTTTCACGGCAACAACAGGGGTTCAAATCCCCTAGGGGACAAAAATTTAAATTTTTTAGTATACTAAATTAAAATAATGTGTTAGAATGTTTTAGTTTATTAAATATTTTTTGTTTGTTCTTTTAAAATTTATAATCAGGTAAATAAACACCTGTGGGTTGTAAGGTTAAGTAATTAAGCGTATATGGTGGATGCCTAGGCAATCAGAGGCGATGAAGGACGTGCTAATCTGCGAAAATTATCGGTTAGTTGATATGAAACATTTGAGCCGGTGGTATCCGAATGGGGAAACCCAATATATATTTTATATATTATTATTATTTGAATTCATAGAATAATAAAGCAAACCAAGGGAACTGAAACATCTAAGTACCTTGAGGAAAAGAAATCAAATGAGATTCCCTAAGTAGTGGCGAGCGAAAAGGGAAAAGCCTAGAATTATAATCAAAAATAATTTTAATAGAATGATTTGGAAAAATCTGCAATAAAGAGTGATAGCCTCGTATATGAAAATTTTATTTTTGTGAATTCGATAAGTAGGGCGAGACACGAGAAATCTTGTCTGAATAAAGGGGGACCATCCTCTAAGGCTAAATACTCCTGATTGACCGATAGTGAACTAGTACCGTAAGGGAAAGGTGAAAAGAACCCCGGTTAGGGGAGTGAAATAGATCCTGAAACCGTATACGTACAAGCAGTAGGAGCTTTTTTTTTATAAAAGTGACTGCGTACCTTTTGTATAATGGGTCAGCGACTTGTATTTTATAGCAAGGTTAACTTTTTTATGAGGAAGCCATAGGGAAACCGAGTCCTAAATGGGCGTTTAGTTGTAAAATACAGACCCGAAACCCGGTGATCTAGCTATGAGCAGGTTGAAAGTTTGGTAAAACTAACTGGAGGACCGAACCGACTAATGTTGAAAAATTAGCGGATGACTTGTGGCTAGGGGTGAAAGGCCAATCAAACCGGGATATAGCTGGTTCTCCCCGAAAGCTATTTAGGTAGCGCCTCATGTATTCATCTTCGGGGGTAGAGCACTGTTTCGACTAGGGGGCCATCCCGGCCTACCAACTCGATGCAAACTCCGAATACCGTAGAATGTTATCATGGGAGACACACAGCGGGTGCTAACGTCCGTTGTGGAAAGGGAAACAACCCAGATCGCCAGCTAAGGTCCCTAAATTATAATTAAGTGGGAAACGATGTGGAAAGGCTAAAACAGCCAGGATGTTGGCTTAGAAGCAGCCATCATTTAAAGAAAGCGTAATAGCTCACTGGTCGAGTTTTTCTGCGCGGAAGATTTAACGGGGCTAAATTATATACCGAAGCTGCGGCAATAAATTTTTTTTTTATTGGGTAGGGGAGCGTTCTGTAAGCTGTGGAAGGTGTATTGTAAAATACATTGGAGGTATCAGAAGTGCGAATGCTGACATGAGTAACGATAAAGCAGGTAAAAAACCTGCTCGCCGAAAAACTAAGGTTTCCTGTCCAACGGTAATCGGGGCAGGGTAAGCCGATACCTAAGGTGAGGCCGATAGGCGTAATCGATGGATAACAAGTTAATATTCTTGTGCTTAATATTATTGCGATGGGGGGACGAAGTAGGTTAGATTATCCAAGTGACGGTTATCTTGGTTTAAACGTGTAGGTTTGATAAGTAGGCAAATCCGCTTATCTTAAAGCTAAGGCGTGAGTACGAACTATTAATTTAGTGAAGTAATTAATACCACACTTCCAAGAAAATCCTCTAAGCATAAATAATATTAAATCGTACCATAAACCGACACAGGTAGTTAAGTAGAGAATACTAAGGCGCTTGAGAGAACTCGGGTGAAGGAACTAGGCAAAATGGTGCCGTAACTTCGGGAGAAGGCACGCTGATATAATAGTAACAAAAATTACTTTTGAAGCTTAAATCAGTCGAAGATACCAGCTGGCTGCAACTGTTTATTAAAAACATAGCACTGTGCAAACATGAAAATGGAAGTATACGGTGTGACGCCTGCCCGGTGCCGGAAGGTTAATCGAAAAAGTTAAGGGAAACCTAAAGCTTTGGACTGAAGCCCCGGTAAACGGCGGCCGTAACTATAACGGTCCTAAGGTAGCGAAATTCCTTGTCGGGTAAGTTCCGACCTGCACGAATGGCGTAATGATGGCTAGGCTGTCTCCACCCGAGACTCAGTGAAATTGAAATTGCTGTGAAGATGCAGTATTCCCGCGACAAGACGGAAAGACCCCGTGAACCTTTACTATATCTTGACATTGAATATTGAAGTTTAATGTGTAGAATAGGTGGGAGATTAAGAATTTTTAATGTAAGTTAAAAAGGAGTCAATAGTGAAATACCACTCTTTAAATTTTGATATTCTAATCTTATGCCGTTATCCGGTATAGAAACAGTGTCTGGTGGGTAGTTTGACTGGGGCGGTCTCCTCCTAAAGAGTAACGGAGGAGTACAAAGATTGGCTAATTACGGTTGGAAATCGTAAGGTTAGTGTAAAGGCATAAGCCAATTTAACTGCGAGCTTGATAATGCAAGCAGATGCGAAAGCAGGTCTTAGTGATCCGGTGGTTCTGCATGGAAGGGCCATCGCTCAACAGATAAAAGGTACTCCGGGGATAACAGGCTGATACCGCCCAAGAGTTCATATCGACGGCGGTGTTTGGCACCTCGATGTCGGCTCATCACATCCTGGGGCTGAAGCAGGTCCCAAGGGTATGGCTGTTCGCCATTTAAAGTGGTACGCGAGCTGGGTTTAGAACGTCGTGAGACAGTTCGGTCCCTATCTGTCGTGGGCGCAGGAAAATTGAAGGGGGCTATTTCTAGTACGAGAGGACCGAAGTGGACGCATCACTGGTGTTCGGGTTGTCATGCCAATGGCATTGCCCGGTAGCTAAATGCGGAAAAGATAAGTGCTGAAAGCATATAAGCACGAAACTTGCCCTGAGATTAGTTTTCCCTGAAATCTTATTAAATAAGATTTACTGAAGGGACGTTGAAGACTACAACGTTGATAGGCTGGGTGTGTAATCATAGTAATATGTTTAGCTAACCAGTACTAATGACCCGAGAGACTTAACCTTACAACGCCACAGTTGTTTATTTTATTTGATTTAAATTTTTTTTTATAGTAAAATTTTATAAATTCCTGGTTAAAATAGTTTTTTGGTACCACCTGATCCCTTTCCGAACTCAGAAGTGAAACATTATAACGCCAATTGTAGTACAAGGTCTCCTTGTGTGAGAGTAGGTAATTTCCAGGAATTATTTAATATAATTTGTATTATTTTTTTAAAAACTTTATTTTTAAATTATATTGTTAAATATTATTAATTTTTTTAATATTAAAGATTTTTTTATGTAAAGGTAACATAGATGTCTAAGATTAAAGGTAATGTTAAATGGTTTAATGAATCAAAAGGTTTTGGTTTTATTACTCCTGAAGATGGAAGTAAAGATGTTTTTGTACATTTTTCAGCTATTCAAAGTAATGGTTTTAAAACTTTAGCTGAAGGTCAAAGTGTAGAATTTGAAATTACAGAAGGTGCTAAAGGTCCTTCCGCTGCTAATGTAATTAGTTTATAAATTTTATTTAAAAAAAAATAATAAAATACTAAATATGTACGAGTACGTTTTATAATTTCGTGCTCGTATTATATTATATTTTCTTTAAAATAAGAATTTTATGTTAAAAATTTTTAACACAAAAACAAAAAAAAAAGAAAAATTTATTCCTATAATAAAAAATAATGTTAATGTTTATGTTTGTGGTGTTACTGTTTATGATTTTTGTCATTTTGGTCATGGAAGAACTTTTGTAATTTTTGATATGATCGTAAGATATTTAAAATTTAATAATTTTAATGTTGTTTATGTAAGAAATATAACAGATATTGATGATAAAATAATTAATAAATCTTTTATTATTAATAAATCTATTAATATTTTTACTAAAAAAATAATAAAAATAATGAATTATCATTTTAATATTTTAAATATTAAAAAACCTGATTATGAACCTAAGGTTACATATAATATTAATTATATTATTTTTGTAATAAAGAAATTATTAAATAATAAATATGCTTATTCAAATATTATTAATAATAAAAAAAAAATTTTTTATAAAAATGATATTCTTTTTTCAATAAAAAAAGATATTAATTATGGTGTTTTATCTAATAGATTTTTAAAAAATAATTTTAAACAGAAAAATAAAAAAAAATTTTTTTTTGATTTTGTTTTGTGGAAAATTTCTAAAAATAATGAACCTTCTTGGTTATCTCCTTGGGGTTTTGGAAGGCCTGGTTGGCATATAGAGTGTTCTGCAATACATAAAAAATATTTTAAAAAATATATTGATATTCATGGAGGAGGATCTGATTTAATTTTTCCTCATCATGAAAATGAACTTTCTCAATCTACTTGTTTAAATAATAATTATTTAATTAAATATTGGTTGCATTCTGGTGTTGTTATTATAAATAATCAAAAAATGTCTAAATCTTTAGGAAATTCTTTATATTTAAAAAATTTATTTAATAAATATCATGGAGAAGTAATTAGATATTATTGTTTAACTAAAAATTATAGAAAACCGTTAATTTTTAAAAAAAAAAATATTTATTTTTCTTTTTTATTATTAAAAAAATTATATTTACAAATTTCTTATAAGGAAAAAAAATTTTTTAAAAAAAAAATTTTTTGTTTATCTTCTTTTTATGTAAATAAATTTTTATATTTTATGAATGATGATTTTAATACATCTAAAGCTTTAAAGTTATTAAATAATTTATCTAAAAAAATAAATATTTATAAAAAAAAATATATATTACAAAATAATGTTTTAATATATACTTTATTTTATTTAGGAAGGATATTAGGTTTTTTTTATGATTTTCCTTTTTCTTTTTTAAATTTTAATAAAAATTTAAATGTTAAAAAAAAAATATATATTAAAAAAATAATTAAAAAAAGAAATAAAGCTAGAAAACAAAAAAAATGGTTTAAAGCTGATTTTTTAAAAAAAAAATTAATAAAATTAGGAGTATCTTTGCAAGATACTATTGATGGTACAATTTGGTTTAATTAATAATTTAATTTTCGTGATATTTTTCACAAGCTTTTAAAGTGTTTTTTAATAATGTTAAAACTGTCATTGGTCCTACTCCTCCAGGTACTGGAGTAATATAAGAAGCTTTATTTTTCATAGATTTAAAATCTACATCTCCAATTATTTTTCCATTTTTTAATTTATTTATACCTACATCAATTATTATTGCTCCTTTTTTAATCCATTTTCCTTTTAAAAATTTTGGTTTTCCTATTGCTATTATTATTATATCTGCGTTTTTTATATGTTTTTTTAAATTTTTTGTAAATTTATGAGTTGTTGTTGTTGTACAACCTTTCAATAAAAGTTCTAAACTCATTGGTCTTCCAACAATATTTGAAGCTCCTATAATAACTGCGTGCATACCTTTTATTTTAATTTTATATTCTTTTAATAATTTTATTATTCCTTGTGGAGTACAAGGTCTTAATTTTGGTTTTTTTTGACATAAACATCCAATATTATAAGGATGAAAACCATCAATATCTTTATCAGGTAATATACTATTCATTATTTTTGTTAAATTAAAATTATTTGGTAATGGTAATTGTATTAATATTCCATCTATAGTATTATTATAATTAAGATTTTGTATTAATTTTAAAATTTTATTTTCATGAATATTATTTTTAAATTTCCAAATTTTAGAAATAAACCCTAATTTTTTACAAGCTTTTTTTTTTTTTTTAACATATATTTTTGAAGATATATTATTTCCTATTATAATAACAGCTAATCCTGGAATTCTTTTTTTATTTTTTTTTCTTATTTTTATTTTTTTTTTTATTTTTTTTTCTAATTTTAATGCTATTTTATTTCCATTCATAATTCTTGTTAACATAATTATTCCTATTATTTTAATATTTTAAAAAAATAATTATAAAAATTTTATTAAAATAAAACTTTTTTTTTAAAAGTTTTTAGTATACAATAAATTAAAAAATTTATTTTTTTTTAAAAATTTGCGCTCTTAGCTCAGTTGGATAGAGCAACGGCCTTCTAAGCCGTAGGTCATAGGTTCGAATCCTATAGAGCGCAAAATTTATTATTATTTTAAATAAAAATTATTTAATATAATTTAATATTAGTAATTTATTTATATTTTTAATATATTTATTTGGATTTTCTAATGTTCCTCTTTCCATTAATAAAGCTTGGTAAAATAATATTTTTATCCATTTTTTAAATATTTTTATATTATTTATATTTTTTATATATTTAATTATTTTGTGTTTAATATTTATTTCAAATATATATTTTAATGGTTTAATATTTTGACCTGCTGCTATAAATAATTTTGACATTTGTGTACTTATATCTTTATCATCACTTATAACTATTGCTGGTGTTTTTGTTAATCTTTTTGATAAATATACATTTTTTATTTTATTTTTTAATATTTTTTTTATTTTTTTAATAAATTTTTTATTTTTTTTATTATTTGTAATATTATTTTCATTAATAATATTTTTTAATGTATTATTTAATTTACTAATAGATTGTAATTTTATTCCTTTAATTTCTTTTATATTATTCATCATCCATTCATCTATTTTATCAGATAAAATTAATACATCAATATTTTTTTTTTTAAAAATTTCTAAATGAGGACTTTTTATACCAATTTTATAATTATCACATGTAAAAAAGAATATTTTTTTTTGGTTTTTTTGCATGTTTTTAATATATTTTTTAAATGATAAATTTTGTTTTTCTGTTTTATTTTTAAAAGAAGCAAATCTTAATAAATTGCAAATTTTTTTTTTATTTTCTAAATCTTCTGCAGGTCCTTCTTTTAATATTATTCCAAATTCTTTCCAAAATTTTTCATATTTTTTTTTTTTATTAGTTAATTCTTTTAACATGTTTAATATTTTTTTTGTTAAGTTTATTTTTATTTTATTTACTATATTATTGTTTTGTAATATTTCTCTGGATATATTTAATGGTAAATTTTGAGAATCTAATATTCCTTTAATAAATCTTAAATAATTCGGAATAAAAATTTTTGCGTTATTCATAATATATATACGATTTATATATAATTTTAAACCGTTTTTATTTTTTTTATTCCATATATTTATATTATATTTTTTAGGAATATATAATAAACTAATATATGTAATATTTCCTTCAATTTTATTATGAATCCAAATCATTGGATTTAAATTATCATTGCTTATATATTTATAAAAATTTTTGTATTGTTTTTTTGTTATTTTATTTTTGTTTAATGTCCATAAAGATTTTGCTTTATTTATTTTTTCCCAAAAATATTTTTTATTTTTTTCATCATATTTATATATTTCTATTGGGGTAGAAATATGATCAGAATATTTTTTAATAATATTTTTTATTTTCCAAGATTCTAAAAATATTTTTTCTTTTTTTTTTATTTTTAAAGTTACTTTTGTTCCATATTTTTTTTTTTTAGTATAGGAAATTGAGTATTTTCCTTTTCCTTTTGATTCCCATAATATTGGTTTTTTTTTTTTTTTTAAAGATTTTTTTGTTTTTACTTGTACTAATTTTGAAACTATAAAAGATGAATAAAATCCTACTCCAAATTTTCCTATTAATTTATTATTTTTTTTTTTTTTTTTCATTGATGAAATAAATTTTTTTGTTCCTGATTTTGCTATTGTTCCTAAATTTTTTATTGTTTCTTTTTTTGTCATTCCAATTCCATTATCTTGAATACTTATTTTTTTTTTTTTTTTATTGATTTTAATTCTTATATACATTTTTTTATTATTTATATATTTTTCTGGTTTAGATATATATTTAAATTTTAGTTTATCAATTGCATCTGATGCATTTGATATTAATTCTCTAATGAATATTTCTTTATTAGAATATAAAGAATGAATCATTATATGTAATAATTTTTTAATTTCTGATTGAAATTTATATTTTTTTTTTATATTTGTTTTCATGATAGACCTTTATTTTAATATTATTATTTATTATAAAAATTTTAAAATGGCATATTAAAATTATTTGGTAAATTTTCGTTGTTGGATATATCAGACATTTTTTCTTTTTGTTTTTCGTTTATTCTTCTAGAAGCATCATTAAAAGCTGCTGCTATTAAATCTTCTAACATTTCTTTTTTTTCATTTAATAAATTTTTATCAATTTTTACTTTAGTACAATTATGAGAACCATTAAGAGTTATTTTTACTAAACCAGCTCCAGATTCTCCTGTTACTTGCATAATTGCAATATCTTTTTGTATTTTTTCCATTTTTTCTTGCATGTTTTTTGCTTGTTGCATTAAATTACCTAAATTGTTTTTATTAAACATAATTCCTCAATTTAATATTTATATATATTATTTTTTTTTTTTAATTATTTTTTTTTTAATTTTTAATAAATTTCTTCTAGATAAAATAAATATTTTTGTTTTTTTTGTTATGTTTTTTTTTTTTTTTTTTTTTTTATTATTATTTTTTTTTTAATTTTTTTTTTCATTTTTATATATTTTTTTTTATTTTTATAATGAATTATATATAATATTTTTAATAATGTTATTTCCATTCCTAATCTTGGAGAGGGAGATAAATGTATTTTTTTATAACCAATAGTAATTATTTTATAACATTTTTGAATTATTTTTTTTGGTACATATTTTGATAATTTTTTAATTATATATTTTTTTTTATTTAAATAATTTTTATTATTCCATAATGATTTAAATGATTGAATCATAGCTATATGATGTAATAAACGTAACATTTCAATTAAAATTTTATCCCATTCTATATTTTCTAAAGATATTTTATTTAATAAAAATATTATTCTTTTTTTATCATTTATTAATATTGAAATTAATAATTTTAAACATTCTTTTTCATCAATTCTTCCTAGAATTTTAATAATATTTTTTTTTTTTATTTTTTTTTTACTTATATTTATTGATAATTCTAATAAATTTAAAGCATCTCTCATACTTCCTTGTGAATTTTCTGCAATTATATTTAATGCTTTTTTTTCAATATTAATATTTTCTTGTGTTAATATTTTTTTTAAATTTAAAATAATATTTTCTTTATTAATTTTTTTTAAATAAAATATAATACATCTAGAAATGATTGTTTTAGGTATTTTTTCTATTTCTGTTGTTGCTAAAATAAATTTTATATGTTTTGGTGGTTCTTCTAATGTTTTTAATAATGCATTAAAACTATATCTTGATAACATATGTACTTCATCTATTAAATATATTTTAAATCTTGATTTTATTGGAGCATATTTTATATTTTCTAAAATTTTTTTTATTTCTTCTATTTTTGTTTTTGAAGCTGCATCTATTTCTATTAAATCTACAAAATTACCTTTTTCTATTTCTTTACATATAGAGCATTTTTCACAAGAAGCAATAGTAATTCCTTTTTCACAGCATAAATTTTTTGCTAATATTCTTGCAATAGTAGTTTTTCCAGTTCCTCTGGATCCAGAAAATAACCATGCTTGGTGAATTTTTTTAAAATTTATAGAATTTGATAATGCTTTTATTATATATTTTTGTCCAATTATTTCTGAAAAATTTTTTGGTCTCCATTTTCTTGCTAATATTTTATAGTTCATTTTTATTATTATAATTTTTTTATATTTATTTTATCATATATTTAATTTAATTAAAATAATCTTATTTAAAATATAAAATAATTTGCTTTTTTGTATTTTTTTATAGATAATTATTTATTAGTACTCTGTTGGCATGTTAATTTTATTTTTTTTTTTTTTTTTTTTTTTGAATAATTGATCAGGTCTGGAAAGAAGCAGTCAGTTCAAAAAAAAAAATATTAATTTTGCTAACAGGGTCTTGATAATATTTTATTTTTTTTTAAAATTTTTGTAGTTTATACATTTTCCAATATTGTTTTTTATTTTTTAGTAATTTTTCGTGTGTATTAAATTCTATAATTTTTCCTTTTTTAAATACTGCTATTTTATCTGCTTTTATAATTGTAGATAATCTATTTGATATTATTATTAAGGTAGTATTTTTTTTAATAGATAATATTTTTTTTTGTATTTTTTTTTCTGTTTTTGGGTCTATATTATTTGTAGCTTCATCTAATATTAATATTTTGTTGTTATTAATTAGTATTCTGGATAATGATAATAATTGTTTTTGACCAGAAGATAGAATGTTTCCTTGTTCTCCTAATTTTTTATATTTTTCTTTATTTTTTTTTTTAAATAATTTATTTAATTTTACAATTTTTAATGCTTTTAATATTTTTTTTTTTGATATTTTTCTTCCTAGTTTTATATTTTTTAAAAAATTGTCTGCAATAATAATTGGATCTTGATTAATTATAGAAATTCCTTTACGTAAAACATTGTAATTTAATGTATTTATTTTTCTTTTATCAATAAATAATTCTCCTTCTTTTATTGGATAATATCCCATTAATAAGTTTGCTAATGTGCTTTTTCCGCTTCCTGTAGATCCTACAAAAGCTATAAATTTTTTTTTTGGAATTGTTATATTAATTCCATTTAATATATATTTTTTGTTTTTTTTATATCTAAATTTTAAATTTTTAATTTTTATTTCACCAGTTTTTAATAAATTTTTATCATTTCCATATTTTTGTTTTTTAGAATCTATTAATTTAAAAATTCTTTCTCCTGCTACTATTGCTTGTTGTAATAAAGCCTGTTGAGTAGCAATTGAAATTAAAGGTTCATTTAATCTTCCTAAATAACTAATAAAAGCGTATATTATTCCTACTTCTATTTTTTTTTTTAAAAAAAAAATAAATAATATCATTATTCCACATAATACTATTGATGAAATTAAACTTAATAAAGGTCTTAATAAAAAACCATCTAATCTTAAAATTTTCATTTTTAATTTATAATGTTTTTTGCAAATTTTTTTAATATATTTTCCAAATCTTTTTTCTTGATTAAATTGTTGAATAACATTTATTCCTGTTATGGTTTCATTAAATTTATTATTAATATTTGCTATATATGATCTTAATTTTCTTAATAATGGAGTGCTATAATATTGATATATTATCATTACTAAAAAAACTAAAGGAAATATTATACTTGAAATTATAGCCATTTTCCATTCTAAAGAAAACATAGCAATTAAAATTGTTGTAATTAAAGTTATACTTCTAAAAAATGTTGCTATTACAGTATCATAAAGATCTTTTATAACTTCTGTATCATTTGTTACTCTTGATATTATTTTTCCAATTGGTTTTTTATTAAATTTTTTTATAGGTTGTTGTAAAGTTGCTTTCATAACATCTATTCTTAAATTTTGAACAATAGAAATTGCTGTTTTATTAAAAAAAATAGTTTGAAAATAATGTAAAATTGATGATATAGTCTGTAATGTTATAAAAGATATTATCATTATAATTATTATTTTTATATCATTCTTGTTTTTGATAATATAATTATTTATAAATGTACTTATTAATATCGGACTTAAAACTTCTGCGATAGAAGCTCCTATTAACATTGTAAAAGCTAATATAATAGATTTTTTCCATTTCATTCCATATATTAATAATCTTTTTAATATAGGCCAAAATTTCATTAAATTAGCCATTTTTTTTTCCTATTTTTTTTTTATTATTTTTTTTATTTACAAATTTTTGATAATTATAAATATTATTATACCAATTTTTATTTTTTATTAATTTTTTATGTTTTCCTCTTTCAATTATTTTTCCTTTTTTTATTGCGATGATTTCATTACAATGAATTAATGAAGAGATTCTATTTGATATAATAATTTTTGTATTGTTTTTATTCCATAAATTTAAATTTTTTAATATTTTATTTTCTGTTTTTATATCTAAAGAAGAAAATGCGTTATCTAGTATTAATATTTTTGCATTAATTAATAATGCTCTAGCTATAGCAATTTTTTGTTTTTGTCCACTGGATAACATTACACCTTTTTCTCCAATTTTTGTATTGTATCCTTTTGGAAAATTAATTATTTCTTTGTGTAGTTCTACTAAACAAGAAATATATTTTATTTTTTTATCAGAAGCATTAGGTTTTCCTAAAGTAATATTTTTTTTTATTGTGTCTGAAAATAAAAAAGGAGTTTGATCTACTACAGATAAATATTTTCTCCATTGTTTAGTTTTTATTCTTGATATTGGTATTTTATTAAATTTTATTTCTCCTTTTTTTATTTTAAATTGTTTTTGAATTAAATATAAAATAGTACTTTTTCCGGAGCCTGTTGGTCCACATATTCCTAATGTTTTTTTTGGGTATATTTTAATATTTATATTTTTTAAAGTATATTTTTTTTCTTTAGGGTAATAAAATTTTTTAATATTAATAATTATTTTTTTATATTTTTCATTAATTTTTATTTTTTTTATTTTTTTTTTATTTTTTTTAAAAATAGAATTAATTCTATTCCATGCTGTTATTCCTCTTTTAACTATATTAAACATCCAAGCTAAAGCTAAAATAGGCCATATCATTAAACTAAGGTACATAATAAAACTAGTTAATTGACCTATAGTTATTTCTTGTTTTGAAACTAAATTCCCACCTTCTATTATTGCTATTAAATTAGAAAATGATATTGCAAGGTGAATTGTTGGATCAAATTTAGCATCGATTTTTGCAACATTCATATTTTTTTTTCCATTTTTTTTAACAATTTTGGAAAATTTTATTGATTCTTGTTTTTCTAATCTAAAAGATTTTATCATTCTTATACTTGTTAAACTTTCTTGAGTTTGATCATTTAATTTAGAAAATGATTTTTGAGATTTGTAAAAATAATAATGTAATTGTTTTCCGTATTTTTTAATAATAATTGCAATAATTGGAATTGGTAATAAAGATAATATTGTCAGTTTTGCATTTATTTGTGTTAACATAACCATTAAAACTGAACATCCCATTACTAATGAATCTACTAATGTTAACACTCCTTCTCCTGCTGCAAAAACTATTTTTTCTATATCATTTGTAGCTCTTGCAATTAAATCTCCAGTTCTGTATTTTAAATAAAAAAATTTTTTTTTTTTACTTAAATACGAATATAATTTTAATCTTAATTTTATTGCTAAATTATAAGCAGCTCCAAATAATAAAATTCTCCATATATATCTTAATATATATACAATAATTGCTGTAATAAAAATAGTTCCTATCCATGGTAATATTTTTTTAGGATAAATTTGTTTATTAATAATTAAATCTATTAACATTCCTAATAATTTTGGTGGAAACAATTGAAAAATAGAAATAATTATTAATAATGTAATTGCTCCTAAATATCTTTTCCATTCAATTATAAAATACCAACTTAATTCTTTAAATAATTGCACAAAAAAATCCTAATTTTTTCAAATTAAAATTATTATAACATTAATTATCAATATTAATAATTTTATTGGTCCAATTATTATAATATTGGACCTTATTTTAATATTATTTTTTTATTTTATTTTTTAAAAATTTTAATTTTTTTTTTTATTGTATATTAAAATTGGTTTTGATTTTTTTTTTATTACTAATTTAGTGATAATAACTTTTTTAACATTTTTCATAGATGGTAAATTATACATAATATTTAATAATGATTCTTCTAAAATTGATCTTAAACCTCTAGCCCCTGTTTTTCTTAATACTGTTTTTTTAGCAATTTCATAAATTGCATCTTTTTTAAATTTTAGTTTAACTCCTTCTAGATTAAATAATTCACAATATTGTTTTATTAAAGCATTTTTTGGAAGACATAGAATTTTTATTAGTGTTTGTTTATTTAATTCATGAAGATTTGTTAATATTGGTAATCTTCCAATAAATTCTGGAATTAATCCAAATTTTATTAAATCTTGAGGTTTTATTTTTTTAAAGAGTTTTTTTTTATTTTTTTTTTTAATATCATTTTTTATTGTTGCATTGAATCCTATTCTTGTTCCTTTTTTAGATCTATGTTCAATTATTTTATCTAATCCAGAAAAAGCTCCTCCGCATATAAATAATATTTTTGATGTATCTATTTGTAAACATTCTTGTTGTGGATGTTTTCTACCACCTTTTGGAGGAACTGAAGCTATTGTTCCTTCTATTAATTTTAATAATGCTTGTTGAACTCCTTCTCCAGAAACATCTCTTGTGATAGAAAGATTGTCTGATTTTTTAGATATTTTATCAATTTCATCAATGTAAATTATTCCTTGTTGTGCTTTTTGTATATTATAATTACATTTTTGTAATAATTTTTGTAATATATTTTCAACATCTTCTCCTACATATCCTGCTTCTGTTAATGTAGTAGCATCAGCTATTGCAAATGGTACATTTAATATTTTTGCTAATGTTTCTGCTAATAAAGTTTTACCACTTCCAGTTGGTCCTATTAATAAAATATTACTTTTTCCTAATTCAACATTTTCAGAGTTGTTTGAATATCTTAATTTTTTATAATGATTATATACTGCTACAGATAATATTTTTTTTGATTTATTTTGACCTATTATATAATTATCTAAATATTTTTTAATTTCTTGTGGTGTAGGTAAAGGTTCATTATTTCCTTTTTTATTTATTTCTTTTATTTCATCTTTTATAATATTTGCACATAATTCAATACATTCATCACAAATATATACTGAAGGTCCAGCTATTAATTTACGAACTTCTTTTTGATTTTTTCCGCAAAAAGAACAATATAATAAAATTCCGGAATCATCTTTTCGATTGGATGTCATTATTTAAACCTTTAAGATTATTTGAATAATATATAGATTAATTTTATTATATTATTTTATTGATTATTTTTTATTCTTTTTGTTAATATAAAATCAATTAAACCATATGTAATAGATTTATTTGCTGAAAGAAAATAATCTCGTTCTGTATCTTTTATAATTTTTTTTATTGGCATTCCAGTATGCAAAGAAATAATTTCATTTAGTTTTTTTTTTATTTTTATTATTTCATTTGTATGTATTTCTATATCTGATGCTTGTCCTTGATAACCTCCTATGGGTTGATGTAACATAATACGGGAGTTTGGTAAAGAAAAACGTTTTCCTTTTTCTCCTGAAGCTAATAAAAAAGCTCCCATTGAACAAGCTTGTCCTATGCAAATAGTATTAACTTTTGGTTGAATAAATTGCATTGTGTCATAAATTGACATTCCAGAACTAATTATTCCTCCTGGAGAATTAATATATAAAGAAATATCTTTATTTGGATTTTCTGATTCTAAAAATAATAATTGTGCGACAATTAAATTAGCTGTGTTATCATTAATAGTTCCAGTTAAAAAAATTATTCTTTCTTTTAATAATCTTGAATATATGTCATAAGATCTTTCTCCTCTAGGAGTTGTTTCAATAACCATAGGTATTAAAGTTTGATTAAAATGTTTATTTTCATTGATAAATTTATTTATTGACATTTTTTAATCTTATTTATTAAATTTAATATAATAATATATATTATTTTTTAAAAAAAAAATATTTATTTTTAAAATTTTATTATTTAAATATATAATATTTATTTTAAATATATTTTCAATAAAAATTTTATTTTTTTTTTTTTTTATAATATTAATTATTATAATTTTATTTTTATTATATAATATTTTTTTATTTTTTTTTAATTTTTTTTAATAGGATAAATAATATTTATGAATAATAAAATTAAAAATTTTCTTTTTTTTTTGTTTTTTTATTTTTTTTTTTTAAATTTTTCTTTTGCTTCTTTATTAAATCCTAAAGGGGATATTTCTATTCAACAAAAGCATATTATTATTATTTCTTTTTTTACTATGTTAATTATTGTTTTACCAGTTATTTTTATGAGTTTATATTTTTCATATAAATATAATAAAAAAAATAATGAAATATATAAACCAAATTGGAATCATTCTAATATAATAGAGTTTTTTATTTGGTTAATTCCTATTATTATTGTTTTTTTTCTTTCTATAGTTTCTTGGAATTCTACTCATAAATTAGAACCTAGTAAAATTTTAATGCATAAAAATTCTTATATCAATATTGACGTTGTATCTTTAAATTATAAATGGTTTTTTATTTATCCTGAAAAAAAAATTGCTATTTTAAATAAAATTGTTATTCCTGTTAATACACCTATAATGTTTCGAGTTACTTCTAATTCTGTTATGAATTCATTTTTTATACCTTCTTTAGGTAGTCAAATATATTCTATGGCTGGAATGATTAATAAATTAAATTTAATATCAAATGAATCAGGTTTGTATAAAGGAATTTCTGCAAATTATAGTGGAGTAGGATTTTCTGATATGAAATTTAAAGTAATTGTAACTCCAGATTTTAAAACATTTAATGAATGGGTTGAATATATTAAAAATTATTCTGAAAAGTTAAATACTATAAAAAAATTTAATAAGATATCTAATATTGATAATTATAAAAATGATTGTTTTTCTGGAGTAAATAAAAATTTATTTGATCAAATTGTTAATAAATTTCATAATTAAATTTTTTTTTTATAAAATATTATTAAGGATAAAAAATGTTTGGAAAATTAAATTTCAGTGTTATTCCATTTTATGATCCTATTATAATGATGACTTTTGTTATTGTTTTTTTAATATTTTTTTTTATTTTTTTTATAATTACGTATTTTAAAAAATGGATTTATATATGGAAAAATTGGATTACTTCAGTAGATCATAAAAAAATAGGAATTATGTATTTTATTTTATCATTTATTATGTTAATTAGAGGTTTTGTTGATGTGATTATGATGAGATTACAACAATATATTTCATCAATAGAAAATCATGGAAGTGGTTTTTTACCAGAGCATCATTATAATCAAATTTTTACTGCGCATGGTGTAATAATGATTTTTTTTGTAGCTATGCCTTTAATAATTGGTTTTATGAATTTTATTATTCCTTTACAAATTGGTTCTAGAGATGTTGCTTTTCCTTATTTAAATAATATTAGTTTTTGGTTAACTGTAAGTGGAGCAATTTTAATAAATTTATCTTTATTTATAGGAGAGTTTTCTAGTTCTGGTTGGTTGGGGTATCCTCCTTTATCTAGTATACAATACAGTCCTGGTGTTGGTGTAGATTATTGGATTTGGAGTTTACAAATTTCTGGAATTGGAACGATATTAACAGGTATAAATTTTTTAGTTACTATTTTATTTATGAGAACTAATGGAATGTATATGTTTCGTATGCCAGTTTTTACTTGGACTGCATTATGTTCAAATATATTAATATTAGCATCTTTTCCTGTTTTAACTGTAACATTATTTTTATTAACTTTAGATCGTTATTTAGGTTTTCATTTTTTCTCTAATGATTTTGGAGGAAATATGATGATGTATGTTAATTTAATTTGGATATGGGGTCATCCTGAAGTATATATTTTAATATTGCCAGCTTTTGGAATATTTTCTGAAATTGTTTCTACTTTTTCTCAAAAATCTTTATTTGGTTATTTTTCTCTTGTTTGGGCAACTATTTCTATAACTATTTTGTCTTTTATTGTTTGGTTACATCATTTTTTTACTATGGGAGCTGGTGCAAATGTAAATTCTTTTTTTGGGATTATGACAATGATTATTGCGATACCTACTGGAGTAAAAATTTTTAATTGGTTATTTACTATGTATAATGGTCGTGTAAATTTAAATTCTTCTATGTTATGGACAATTGGATTTTTAATTACTTTTACTATTGGTGGAATGACTGGAGTTTTACTTTCTATTCCAAGTATTGATTTTGTATTACATAATAGTTTATTTTTAGTGGCTCATTTTCATAATGTTATTATTGGAGGGGTTGTATTTGGTTGTTTTGCTGGATTTACTTATTGGTTTCCAAAGTTTTTTGGTTTTATGTTAAATGAAAAATGGGGAAAAATATCTTTTTATTTTTGGTTTTTAGGTTTTATTTTTGCGTTTTTTCCTTTATATATATTAGGATTTATGGGGATGACTCGTCGTTTAAGTAAAAATATAGATGTAGATTTTCATTTTATGTTATCTATTTCAATATTTGGAGTTATATTAATTTTTTTCGGTATTATATCTCAAATTGTTCAAATTTTTGTTTCTATATATTATCGAGAAGAAAATAAAGATAATACCGGTGATCCTTGGAACGCTAGAACTTTAGAGTGGTCTGTTTCTTCACCTCCTCCTTTTTATAATTTTTTAAAATTACCTAATATATATTGCAGAGATCAATTTTGGGAACAAAAAAGAAAATATTTTTCTTTGGATGAAAGTTTAAATATTAAAAAAATTTTTATGCCAAAAAATACTAATATTGGAATAATTTTTTTAGTAATTTCTTCTTTAATAGGTTTTTCATTTATATGGCATATTTGGTGGTTGTTATTATTGAGTTTTTTTATAGGTATTATTTTTTGGGTAAGATTTAGTACATATGAAGGTGATCATTATATTGTTTCTTATAATTTAATTAAAAAAATAGAATTAAATTATTTAAAAAATAAAAAAAAGGATGATTATGATAAAAAACAATAATAGTGATATGTTATTAAAAAAATATTGTATTGATTATAAAAAAATATTTGGTTTTTGGTTATATTTAATGAGTGATTGTATAATATTTGCTACTTTATTTTCTGTTTATATAGTTATGTTAAATAATACAATTTATGGTCCTTTTGTAAAAGATTTTTTAAAATTACCATTGGTTTTTATAGAAACTTTAATACTTTTGTTTAGTTCTGTTTCTTATGGAGTCGTTTTAATTTTTTCTATAAAAAAAAATAATAAAATTGTTTATATTTTTTTGTTAATAACTTTTTTATTAGGTTTTTTATTTTGTTTTTTAGAATTATATGAATTTTATGAATTAATTTTAAATAATTTTAGTCCAAAAAAAAATGGTTTTTTATCTTCTTTTTTTGTTTTAATAGGTACTCATGGTCTTCATGTTTTTTCAGGACTAATATGGATTATTGTTATGTTTTATCAAATTTTAAAATTTGGATTAAAAAAAGTAGTTATAGATAGGTTATTTTGTTTAGGTTTATTTTGGCATTTTTTAGATATAATATGGATTTTTATATTTACTTTTGTTTATTTATTTGGAGCTTTATAATGAAAAATTTTAAAAAAAAAGTGAATTTATATTTAAATAATAAACAATTATCTGATAATTTAATTAATTTTTATTTTTTTGGTTTTTTGTTTTCTTTTTTTTTAACGTTATTTGATTTTTTAATTGTTTATATTAATATTTTTTCTAAAAATTTTACTTTATTTATTTTATTAATGTTATTAATTATTCAAATTTTAATACAAATGAAATATTTTATTCATTTAAAAATAATTAGTAAAAATTCCTGGAATATAATTTCTTTTTTTTTTATGCTAATAATTTCTAGTATATTATTTTTCGGAACAATTTGGATTATGTTTCATTTAAATCATTATATTTGTTTATTAAATATTAAGTATTTTTATAATGAATAAGTATATTGAAATTATAAAGCCTAGAATTATTTTAAGTAATTTAATATCTATGTGTGGTGGTTTTTTTTTATCTTCTAAAGATAAATTTGATTTATTATTGTTTTTTTTTATTTTTTTAGGTTTTTTTTTTGTTTTAATTTCTGGTTGTATTTTTAATAATATTATAGATCGTGATATAGATAGTTTTATGAGAAGAACAAAAAATAGAATATTAGTTAAAAATAAAATTTTATATAAACAAGCTATAGTATATGCTATAGCTTTTTTAATTATTGGTTTATTTATATTATTTTTTTTTGTGAATTTTTTATCTTTTTTAGTTTCTTTATTTGGAATATTTATTTATGTTGTTTTATATAGTTTGTATTTTAAAAGAAATTCTATTTATTCTACTATTATAGGTGGTATTTCAGGTTCTATTCCTCCTTTTTTTGGTTATTGTTCTGTTAAAAATAGTTTTGATTTTTGTTCTTTTATTTTATTTTTAATATTTTTATGTTGGCAAATATCACATTTTTATTCTATTTCAATAATTTATAATAAAGATTATTATAATATTAAATTGCCTATATTTATTTTTATTAAAGGAATAAATAAGACAAAAATTAATATTATAATACATATTTGTTTATTTTTTATATCTAATTTATTATTATATTATAATAATTTTGTTAGTTATAATTTTATTTTAATTATTTTTTTTTGTAGTTTTATATGGTTTTTAATTTCTTGTTTAAGTTTATTTTTTAGTAATAGTATTTTTTTTTATGAGAAGGTTAATTTTTATTTTTCTATTTTTATTATTTTTATTTTTAGTGTTTTAATTTCTTTTGATTTTAATTTTTTATAAACATTTTGTTGGTTTTGGTAAACCAGCTATTTTACTTCCTTGTTTTGATGGTCCTTTTGGAAATAATTTAAATAAATAAATACTGTTGTATTTTTTGTTTTTTTTTTTTTTTTTTATTTTTAATATCATTCTTAAAGAAGGAACAATATTATATTTTTTATAAAATTTTTTTATTAAATATATTATTTCCCAGTGTTTTATTGTCATTTTAATACCTTCTTTTTTTGCTATTTTTTTTGCTATTTTTTTATTCCAATCTTTATAATTTTTTAAATATCCATTTTTATTTTTTTTTATTTTTTTCATATTTATTTTATATAATTTTTATATTGTATTTATATATATTTTATTTAATATCCAATTTATAAATTTATGACTATTTTTTGCTCCAAATTTTTTTGCTAGTTTAATATTTTCATTTATAATAACTTTATAAGGAATTTTATAACATTTTATTAATTCGTATATAGATATTCTTAATATTGCTTTTTCTATTTGATTTAAATTATTAAAGTTTCTTGATAAAAATTTTTTAATATATTTATCAATTTTGATATAGTTATTAGTTATTCCTATAATTATTTTTTTAAAATAAATAGTATCAAATTTTTTTTTTTATTTAAAAAATATTTTTTAATATTTTTTATTTTATTTTTAGATAATTGCCAAGAATATAAAGCTTGTAAAATATATTTTCTTGAATTTTTTCTTTTGTTTTGATTCATATTTATTATTCCTATTTTATTTTAAAATTATTTTTATTTTTTTTTAAATTATATTAATTATTTTTAATTTATATAAAGCTTTTTCTTATTTTTTATTACTTATTTTTTTTTATCTTCCAATTTTTTTTTTTATATTACCAATTATTTATATTCTAAAAATAAATAGGAATATTTTTTTTTAAAATATTTATTTTAAAAATTTTATTATTAGTTTTTTTTTTTGGTTATATATTTATAATTATTTGTTTTTTTTTGATAATTGTTCTTAATGTAATAATATTATTATATTTATGAAATTTTATTAAATTTATTTATAATAATTGGTATTTTAAAAGTTTTAAGAATTTTTATTATAATAATATTTTTTGATGTTATTTTTCTTATTTTTTTTAATTTATCTAATTTTTTTGATAATAATTTTTTATTAATAAAATTTTTAAAATTTTTTATTATAATTACAATTTTTTTGTTTTTTTTTATTATTTTTTTTTTTATTATTTTCATATTATTTTATTAATATTTAAAATTAAATTTAAATATTTTATTTATTTTTTATTATATGAATACATGTAAAATATTTTTTTTGCAATATTTTAATAATATATATATTTATTTAAAAATAAATTGTATTTTTAAAAAATATGATGTATATTAAATATTAATAAAGAAGCGGGGTGGAGCAGCTCGGTAGCTCGTCGGGCTCATAACCCGAAGGTCGTTGGTTCAAATCCAACCCCCGCAAATTATTTATTATATTTTTTTAAATGATTTATTATACCAGAATATTTTTTATTTATTTTTTTACAAGATTTTATAAATATTTTTTTTTTTCCATATAAAAAAATATTTTTTTTAGCTCTAGTTATTGCTGTATAAAGTAATTGATTATATAATTTTTTTTTTGATAATATTAAAGAAATATTTTTAAATTCAGAACCTTGTGATTTATGTATTGTTATTGCCCATGCTGTTTTATAATTTTTAATACTATTTAAAGGTATAAATATATTTTTTTTATTTTTATAAAAAATTACTTTATTATTATCAATAATTATTCCAATTTCTCCGTTATATAATTTTAATAATTCGTTATTTTTAGTTATTATTATTGGTTTTCCTTTATATATAATAAAATTTTTTATTATTTTGTACGGAATTTTATTATTTTTAATAATATATTTATCAATTTCTTTATTAATTTTTTTTGTTCCTTTTTTTCCTTTGTTGTTTATGCATAAAATTCTATTTTTAAATATTTTTTTAAGTATATTTTTATTTTTATAATTATAATTATAATTATAATTTAATGTTTTTTTAAAAATATTATATAAATATTTTTTATTTTTTATTTTTTTTATTTGTATTATTTTTTTTTTAAATAATTTTTTTATTTTTTTTATTTTTTTGTTTTTTATATATTTTGATAATATGTTTATATTTGAATTTTTATTAAATCTATATTTTTTTTTAAGTATTAATATTCTATTTAATATTGTTTTTTTTTTTTTTATATAATTTTTATTTGAAATTAAATAATTAATTTTTTTTTTTTCAAAATTTATTTTTTTATATCTTTTTATATTTTTTTTTATATATTTTTTTATATCATATAATATTGATGTAGAATTAATTGGTGGTAGTTGATTAACATCTCCAAGAAAAATTATTTTTATATTTTTAGGTAAAGAATTGATTAGATAATTCATAATAGAAATATTTATCATAGATACTTCATCTACAATTAATATATCTATATTTAATTTATTTTTTTTATTATAAAAAGCTTTTGATTTTTTTTTTTTTAAACCTATTAATTTATGTAAAGTTAAACATTTATATTTTATTTTTTTTTTAAATTTTTTTTTTATAATTATTTTATTAATTATTTTATTAAATGTTTCATTTAATAAAATTGTTGCTTTTCCAGTTAAAGCGGTTAAAATTATTTTTTTTTTTTTTAATATTCTTGAAATAATAATTATATGCATAGCAATGGTTGTTTTTCCTGTTCCAGGATTTCCTGTAATTATTATTTTTTTGTAAATTAATGCATTAATAATTATTTTTTTTTGTATTTTTTTTATTTTATTTTTTTTAAAATATTTAAATATTTTTTCTTTTTTTTGATAATTAAAATATTTAGATTTTTTATTATTAGATAAAAATTTTGATATTTTTTTTTCATAGTTCCATATTTTATAAAAATAAAGTTTTTTTTTAAAAAAAACAATTGGTGTAATTTTGTTTCCTTTACTGCAAATATTATTTTTATTATTTAATAAATTTTTTATATGTTTTTTTATTTTTTTAAAAATATTTTTTGTTTTTTTTATTAAGTATTTTTCTTTTTTTTTAAAAATGTATTTTTTTTTAATTTTATTTATTGGAAGGCAATTGTTTCCTTCATTAGTTATTTTACTAATTAATGCAATAATAAAATGTATTTTTTTATTTTTTTTTTTACTTATAAAATATGTAAAATAATAATCAATTAAGTTTATTATTTTTTTTTTTAATGCTATTTTTAATATTTTTTTCATAATTTTATAATTTTTAATTAAATATTTTATTTAGTTTTTTTATTAATTTATATTTTGGTAAAAGATAAAAAATTCCATTATTTTTTTTATTTTTATTTATTCCTCTTAAAAATATATAATAAATTCCACCAAAGTGTTTTTTAAATTTATATTTTTTTTTTTTTTTTTTTAAATATTTATGTAGTGCAATACTGTATATTTTATATTGTAAGTCATATTTATTTTTTATTATTGTTTTTTTTATTTTTTTTTTAGTATATTTTTTTTCAGATTTTCCTAACCAATTAGATTTATAATCTAATATATAATATTTTTTTTTCCATTTAAATATTAAATCAATATATCCTTTTATGAATCCTTTTATTTTAATGTTATTTAATATTTTTGTTTTTTTTGATTGTGTGTTTATTTTCATATAAAATTCCATTTCTTTAATATAATTTTTTTTTTTTAGTTTTGATAAACATAATTTTTTTTTATTTAATTTAAAATTTAATATTTTATTAATCCATTTAATTATATATTTAAAATATTTTTTTTTTATTTTATATTTTTTTATTATTTTTTTTATTATTTTTTTATTATTTTTTTTTGAAAATTTAATTTTTTTAAGAATTTCATGAAAAAATATTCCTATTTTTTTTCCTTTTGGAAAATTATGATTATTTATTTTATTATTTTTTTTTTTGTATTTTTTTATTTTTTTATTATTTTTTTTATTATTTTTTATTATTTTTTTATTATTTAATTTTGAATAACTTGTTAAAAATAAATTATTTTTGTATTTTTTTTTAAAATTATATTTTTTTATTTTTTTTGGAAGTATTAATATTTTTTTTGTTTTTTTATAAAATTTTATGTTTTTATTTTTTTTATTTTTTTTTTTTTTTTTATAAAATTTTATATTTTTATTTTTTTTAATTTTTTTTATTATTTTTAAAAAATTTTCAATATTTTTATGTTTTCCTTTTTGTATTAAAAATCCTAAAGCGCTTTTATGATTTTCTATATATTTTTTTTTTTTATAATTATTAATTGATGTAATAATAGGAGCTATTGAAATATTACAATTTATTATTGATCTTGTTAAAGCTACATATAATAATCTTATTTCTTCAGATATTCTTTTTTTATTTTCTTTTTTTTTATTATCATATATTTCATGTTTTTTTATTTTTTTAAAATTCATTAAAAATGGAATCCATGTAATTAAATATTCTAATCCTTTTGACATATGTATCGTAGTTATATTTATAGCATTTTTATTATATATATATTTTTTAATATTTTTTTTTTTTTTATTATTTTTTTTATTTATTTTTTCTTTAAACCATTCTAGAATGTTTTTTCTATTTTTTATTTTTTTTGTTTTTTTTTGTAGTAATATTCCTATTTGTAAAATATTGTTTGTATTAGAATTTAATTTATTAAAAAAATTATTTTTTTTGAAAATATTAAAATCTTTTATAATGTTCCATATAACAGAAAAAATTCCATTTTTTTTCCATAAAATATTGTATTTGTTAAATTTTATTAAAATATTTAAATATTTTTTTTTTTTTATTTTTAATATTTCTCTTATATTTTTTGTAATTATATTTGTTGATATAGCTCTATAAAATTTTTTTTTATTAATAGGGTTTAATACTGCATTTAATATTAATAATATTTCTTTTGATTCTTTTGTTTTGTAAATATTTTTTTTATTTGAATGATAAATAGATTTTATATTTAATTTTTTTAGATATTTTTTAATTATTTTTGCTTCGTATTTATCTCTTACAATTATAGTAATATCTTTTGCTTTTAATTTTTTAATAGAGTTTTTATAATATATATGAGCTTTATTTTTTTGAGAATAAATTATCCATTTGCATATTTTATTTGCGCATTGTTTAGCGCTCCATTTAATATATTTGTTTTTATTTATTATTTTTTTTTTAAAAAATATATTTAAAGGTTTTTGTTTTTTATTATTTATTATTATTTTATATTTTTTTTTTTTGTTTGGAGATTTTACAGGATAATATTTTATTTTTTTAAATATAAAAGGATTTTTGTTTTTAAATAAAAAATTTATAATTTTGTTTAATTTATAAGAAGATCTCCAGTTTTTGTTTAATGAATATTTTATTTGTATTTGTTTTTTTGCTTTGATATATGTTTTTATGTTAGCTCCTCTAAAACTATATATGGATTGTTTTGGATCTCCAATTAATAATAATAAGTATGTTTTTTTTTTTTTATATATTTTTTTAAATATTTTATATTGTTTTTTATCTGTATCTTGAAATTCATCAATTAATGCTATTGGATATTTTTTTCTTATATTATATAAAATATTGTTTTTTTTAAAAGATATTTTATTATATATTTCTTTAATAATATCATCATATTCTATATATTTTTTTTTTTTTTTTATTTTTTTTTTTTTAATTAATATTTTTTTACAAGAATATAATAAGAAATTTTTTATTAAATATTTTTTTTTTTTTTTTATAATTTTAAGAATTAATTTTATTTTTTTTATTTTTTTTTTTTTAATATATTTGTTTTTTTTTATTTTTTCTATTTCTTTAATTAAATAATCATTTTCAGTATTTAAATAAGCCCAATTATTTATTTTTTTAAATAAATTTAATGTTCTTTTTGGAAATTTTTTATTTTTTTTTTTATTAATTTTAATCCATTTTTTTTTTATTTTTTTAATATTTTTTATAATTTCATAATATATTTTAATTATTTTTTTTTTTTTAATGTTTTTTTTTTTAATATATTTTTTTTTGTAAATTGGATATATTTTTTTAAAAAGTATTTTTGGAGTTTGAAAATATTTTATTAATATTATTAATATTTTTTTTGGTAAAGAATAAAAATATTTTTTCCAAAAAATTATAGTAGCTTTTAAATAAATTTTTTTAGAATCTGTTATTTTTATTTTATTGTTTTTGTTTGTAAATTTATTGGGATAATATTCTAAAATTTTTTTACAAAAACTATGTATTGTATAAATTGATAAATTATTTATTTTTTTTTCTGCTTTATTTAGTAATATAATTGCTTTTTTAATATTTATAATATTTTTTATAAAAAATTTAAATTTTTTTTTTTCTTTTTTTTTTATTAATGTTTTTTTTAATTGTAAGATATTTTTTTTAATTCTTATTTTTAGTTCTTGAGTTGTTTTTTTTGTAAAAGTTAATACTAATATTTTATTAATTTTAAATGGTTTTTGTTTTTTTTGTAAGTTGATACCTAATAATAATCTTAAATAAATCATAATAATAGTAAATGTTTTACCTGTTCCTGCTGATGCTTCTATTAATATTTTTCCTTTTAATTTATTATTTAATATATTTTTTTTTTTCATTTATTTTATTTTTTATTATAGGAAAATACCAGAATTTTGCTATTTTTAATAATTTTTTAATTAAATATGAATTTATATTTGGTATTATTTTTTGTATATATATATCTTTTTTTTCTCCTTGAATAAAATTATTTCCTTTCCATCTTTTTAAAAATATTTTTTTATTTTTTTTTTTTTTATTGTAATATAAATTATTTAAACAACATATTGCAGATTTTGTTATTAATAATGGTTTTTTTTTTCCTTGTATATATCCTTTTATATATAAATTTAAATATTTTATTGCTTTTTTTTTTTTTATATTTTTAAATTTCCATTTGGTGTTGTTAATTCCAATTATTATACTTTTTCCTTTTTTTTTATAAGAGCAATATATTAAATGTTTTATCCATAATTTTATAGTATCATTAATATTTATTTTTTTTGGATTCCATTTTAGTATTCCATTATTTTTTGAAAAATATATTTTTCCTTTTAATTTTTTTTTTTTAATTAATAAATTTATTTTTTTATATTTTTTTTTTTTAAAATTTATATATATATTTTTTAATAATGTTAATATTTTTTTGATATTATTATTCCAAATATTTTTTCCAATATAACCATATGGAATAGATCCTTTTAATAAATATTTTTTATATAATAAATTTATATTTTTTTTTTTAATTATTTTTTTTAATATTTTTTTTTTTAAAATATATTCTTTTATAGAATTTATTTTAAAAGGTTCATTTTTTTTTTTTTTTTTAATATTTTTTTGTAAATAAATTTTTAAAGTTTTATTATAAAAATATTTTATTGGATTATTCCAAAAATTTAATAAATTTTTTATTTTTATTTTTTTTTTTTTTTTTTTTTTTATGTAGTATTTTTCTTTATTTTTTTTTTTATTATATTTTAATTTTTTATAATTATTATATTTTTCATTATATATAATCATATTATTAAAAATATTTTTTTTATATTTTTTTTTTATTATATTTTTTTTAATTTTAAAATTTTTATATATATATTTTTTTAATTCTTTTATTATTATAGATTTATTTTTTTTTTTATGAGTTCTTTCGTTATATCCAACGTAACTTAAATAAAAATATTTTTTTGCGGATAATATTAATTCTAAAATGTTATAACAATCTTTTTTAAATACATTTATATCACCATTTTTTTTATGATATTGTGTTATATCGTTTATATCAAATTTTTGTTCTTTTGGAAAATTTTTATTATTTACACCTAATATATATATTACTTTAAAAGATATATTTTTAATATATTCTATATTACAAAATTTTATTTTATTTGATATAAAATTTTCTTTTTTGTTTTTATATATCATTTTTTTTATTTTTTTTAAAAAAAAATTTTTAAATATATGAATGTGAATTTTTTTATTATTTTTTTCTTTTATTCCTAAAGATATAAAATTTTCCCATTTTTTTTTTATTTTTTTTATATTTTTTTTTAAATTTTTTTTTTTAGGTATAAAAAATTTAATTATTTTATTAAATATATTTTTCCATTTTTTTATTTTTTTTTTTTTTGATATTTTTTTTTTCCAATTTTTTAATGTTTTTATAAAATAAATTAATTTTCCAATTAATAAATTGTTTTTATTTTTTGTTAAATTAGATATTAAGATATTATTCCAAATTTTGTTTTTTTTATTTATTGATATATTTAACATGATTTTATTAATTCCAAATAACCATGTATTTTGGAAAATTTCAGGATTTTTTTTTTTTTTTAAATGTTTATTATCTAAACCTGAAAATATTTTTGTTTTTTCAATTATTTTTTTTAAAAATATGTATTCGTTTTTATTAATTAAAAATTTTTTTAAAATGTATTTTTTTTCTAAAAAATAAAAAATATTTTTATTGTTTAATTCAATATTTTTTATATTTAGTAAAAATTTTATTATTTTAAATAATATTTCTATTTTTTTATTTTTTTTATTTAATATTGAATAAGGAATTTTTTTTTTTGAGTTGAATATAGTTTTAATATAAAATTTATATTTTTTTATATTTTTTGCATAGATTATTATATCTTTTGGTGTAATGTTTTTTTTTTTTTCTAAAATATTTGATATTTGTATTTTTAAGTTTTCAATTTCTTGATATTTACTGTTACAAGAATAAATTTGTAAAGATTTATCATTTTTTTTTATTTTATTATTTTTTTTTATTTTTGTTATTTTGTTTTTAATATTGTTTAAAATATTTTTATTTTTTAATGTTTTATAAAAATTTATAATTTTTATTTTTTTTTTTATTAAAATATTAATATATTCATAACCTAATTTTCCGAAGTTTTTTAATAAATTATTTTTTATTTTTTTATAATTTAATATTTTTTTTTTATAAAAGTAATTTGGTCCAGAAAATAATATATATATTTTTGTAATTTTACTTATTTGGTATAATATTAATAAATATAAAGGTTTTATAGAAGTTATATTTAATATAAAAATTTTTTTTGGTATATCTTTTTTAATTTTTTTTAAATTTTTTTTAAAAAAATTTAATAATTTATAAAAGTTGTATTTTTTTTTAAATATTATTTTTTTCCATATTTTTATATATATTTTTTGTTTTGATATATTTTTTTTTTTTAAATTTTTAATCCAATTTTTTCTATAAATTAAATATTTTTTAAATATTTCAGAAATTTTTTCAGAAAATATAAAATATTTTTTTTTTTTTTTTTTTTTTTTAAATGTTTTAAATATTTTCCATATTATTTTTTTTTTTTTTATAAAAAATTTTTTTGTTTTATATTTTTTTTTTTTTATTTTTTTTATTATTTTATATAATAAAAAATCAATTTTTTTAAATTTTATATTTGCGCTAATTCCTGTATATTTTGTAATTAATATTTTTACTAATTTAGATGTTGCTTTATTATTTGTTATAAAAATTTCATTTTGTAATGGATTAGATACAAGATTGTTTTTTTTTTTTTTAAATATTTTTTTAATTAAATTATTTATTGTTTGAGATTTATATAAAGTAAACATTTTTAAATTATTAATATGTATAAGAGCGTAAATTTTATTTTACGCTCAATTATATATTTTAAAATTAAATAAATATTTTTTTATTTTTTTTTTTTTGTTTAATTATTTTTATATCTAATTTAGGATAAGGAATTATAATTTTATTTTTATCTAATGTTTTTTTAAATTTTGCCATTAAATCCCAATAAACAATATTTAAATCTTCATTTTTACTCCAACATCTTATTATAAATTTTAATGATGAAGGTCCTAATTCACTTAAACCTACAATTATACCTTTTTCTTTTAAAACTCTATTATCTTTTTTTAATACATTTTTTAAAATTTTTATTACTAAATCTATATCTGAATTATAAGATACAGATATAATAAATTCATTTCTTCTTGCTGGTTCTCTGGAATAATTTATTATATTTCCAGATATTATTTTTCCATTAGGTATTACAGCTATTTTTCCATCTAATGTTCTTAGCATAGTATAAAATATATGTACATTTAATACTGTTCCTCCTATTTTTCCAACTTCTACATATTCTCCTGTTCTTAATGGTCTTAATGTAACTAATAATACACCTGCAGCAAAATTAGATAAAGAACCTTGTAATGCTAAACCAACAGCCATTCCAGCGGCTCCTAATATAGCAATTACTGATGTTGTTTGTACTCCTATTTTTCCTAAGCTAGCAATTAAAGTCAAAGTTATAGTTATATATTTAACTAAAGCGGAAAGAAAACCAGCAACTGTATTATCTATGTGTCTTGTTATTAGTAATTTATTTACTCCTTTTGAAATAATTTTAGCTAAAAATAAACCAATTACTAATATTATTATTACTGATGTGCAGTTTATTATATAACTTAAAAGTAGTTCTTGATTGAGTATTAACCAATTACCTGCGTGATTAATATCATTAACTACATTTAAATCTCCCATTTTTGATGTATTCCGGTTTATTTATTTTTTTTATTAAATTATTTTATAAAATATTATATGAATTAAGTCTTTTAAAAAAAATTTTTAAATTTTTTTTAATAGAATTTTGAGCTAATCTAATCCAATTTCTTGGATCGTAATATTTTTTATTTGGTTTATTTAAT